>JAOUIM010000242.1 GCA_029884035.1 Aquincola sp.
TGCACGCCCCAGGCCGTGTCCGTTCGCGAGGACAAGCGTGAGCAGAGGTCATGCTCGAAATCACAATAGCATCAAGCATATAGGGTCGCAAGCTCATGCAAAGTCTGACCTCGACGAGACGATTCGGACGACCCGTGAACTTGTTGTCACAGGACAACGAGATGTGAGCCGGCGCATCGGGATGCTTCAATGCTCCAGAAGGATGCGCAGCATGCGGCGAAGCGGCTCGGCCGCGCCCCACAACAGCTGATCGCCGATCGTGAACGCTCCGAGGTACTGCGGGCCCATCGCGAGCTTGCGCAGGCGCCCGACCGGAATCGTCAACGTGCCGGTCACGGCGACGGGCGTGAGGTCGTGCACCGTCGATTCGCGGTTGTTGGGCACGACCTTGACCCACGCGTTGTCTCCGGCGATCAATGCCTCGATGTCCGCGAGCGGCACATCCTTCTTCAGCTTGAAGGTCAGGGCCTGGCTGTGGCACCGCATGGCGCCGATGCGCACGCAGAACCCGTCGACCGGGATCGGGGCCGCGTTGCCCAGGATCTTGTTGGTCTCGGCGCCGCCCTTCCATTCTTCGCGGCTGACGCCGTTGCCCAGGTCCTTGTCGATCCAAGGAATCAGCGAGCCGCCCAGCGGCACGCCGAAGTTGGCCTTCTCGGCGTCTTCGAGCGTGCGCTGCTTGTCGATCACCCGGCGGTCGATGTCGAGGATCGCGCTCATCGGATCCATGAGCAGATCCTTGACCTCGTGGTTCAGCGTGCCGAACTGCGCGAGCAGCTCGCGCATGTGCTGCGCGCCACCGCCCGAGGCCGCCTGGTAGGTCATCGTCGTCATCCACTCGACGAGCCCGGCCTTGTACAGTGCGCCAACGCCCATCAGCATGCAACTCACGGTGCAGTTGCCGCCGATCCAGTTGCGGCCGCCCTTGGCGAGCGCGTTCTCGATCACGGGCAGGTTGACCGGGTCGAGGACGATGACCGCGTCGTCCTTCATCCGCAGCGTCGACGCGGCGTCGATCCAATGCCCGTTCCAGCCGGCGGCACGCAGTTTGGCGAAGACCTCGGTCGTGTAGTCGCCGCCCTGGGCGGTGATCACGATGTCGCAACGCTTGAGCGCCTCGATGTCCAACGCGCTGTACAGCTTTGTCTCGTTCTTTGCCATCGCAGGGGCTGCTCCGCCGGCGTTGGAGGTCGAGAAGAACATCGGTTCGATGAGAGCGAAATCGCCCTCGGCCTGCATGCGCTGCATCAGCACGGAGCCCACCATGCCGCGCCAGCCGACCAGTCCTACGAGTGCCATTTGAGTCGTCCTTGTTCCCGAACCCCTTGTGGTCCCGGCTCGCATCGCCAGGGTCCGGGAGGAAGGGGCGAGACGATCCGAGAGCCGCTAGCTCTTGGTGCGAATGCTTTTCTTGGTGATGGCGGCAACGACGGCATCGCCCATGGCGCGAGTGCCGACCTGGGTCGTGCCCCCGCTCCAGATGTCCGCCGTGCGAAGCCCTGCAGACAGCACGTCGCCCACCGCCGACTCGATGCGGTCGGCGGCCTCGGCATGCTGGAGCGTGAAACGAAGCATCATGGCGGCGGACAGGATTGTAGCCAGCGGGTTGGCGAGATCCCTGCCGGCGATGTCCGGCGCGCTGCCATGGCTGGGTTCGTACAGGCCCTTGTTGTTGGCGTCCAACGACGCAGAGGGCAGCATGCCGATCGAGCCGGTCAGCATCGCGGCCTCGTCCGACAGGATGTCGCCGAACATGTTGCCGGTCACGACGACGTCGAACTTCTTTGGCGCGCGCACGAGCTGCATCGCCGCGTTGTCGACGTACATGTGCTCGAGCTCGACGTCCGGGTACTGGGCGTGCACCTCGGTCACCACGTCCTTCCAGAACTGGAACGTCTCCAGCACGTTGGCCTTGTCGACGCTGGTGACCTTGCCGCCCTTGCCTCCCGATCGCTGCCGCGCGGCCCGGAATGCGACATGAGCGATGCGCTCGATCTCCGGCTTCGAATAGCGCATCGTGTCGAAGGCTTCCTCGGCACCCGGGAAATGTCCATCGACCGCGGTGCGGCGCCCCCGCGGCTGGCCGAAGTAGATGTCGCCTGTCAGCTCGCGGATGATCAGGATGTCCAGCCCATCCACCAGTTCGGGCTTGAGCGACGAGGCATGCGTGAGCTGCCCGTAGCACAGCGCCGGGCGGAAGTTCGCGAACAGCCCCAGGTGCTTGCGCAGGCCCAGGATCGCCTGTTCGGGGCGCAGCGCGCGTTCGAGCTTGTCGTACTTCCAGTCCCCGACCGCGCCGAACAGAACCGCGTCTGCCGCCATGGCGAGGCGCAACGTCGACTCCGGCAGGGGGTGACCGTGCACCTCGTAGGCCGCACCACCCACCGGCGCGGTTTCGATCTCGAGCGGCAGCTCAAGTGCGCGCAGCACGCGCAGCGCCTGCTCGATGATTTCGGTGCCGATGCCGTCGCCCGGCAGGACTGCGATCTTGGCCATCAATGTACTTTCTTCGGGTCACACAGCCGTTGCACGAGCCGGTTCTCGCAGGCCTTGAACAGGACGTAGGCGGCCATGCTCGCGACCGCGGTGATCATCAGTTCGACGAACTGCTGCGCAGCGCCGTCGGCCAGCGCCTGCCAGCCATGCTCGGCAATCAGCTCCACGTTGGCCTGCAGCACGATGAACAGGTTGTAGGTGCCCGCGCCGAAGGCGAGGAACGCCGCCACCATCACGGCGAACGTCAGCCAGGCCCTGCGGAAGACGATGCGCTCGAGCCAGGCCTGCATGGCCGCTCACAGCGGGTGACCCTCGAGCCAGGGGCGGCGGGCCAGCCGCTCGGCCTCGAAGGCGCGGATCTTGTCGGCATGGCGAAGCGTCAGTCCGATGTCGTCCCAGCCCTTGACGAGGCATTCCTTGCGGAAGGGCTGCACATCGAAATCGATCTCGCTGCCGTCAGGCTTGACGATCACTTGGCGCGGCAGGTCGATCGTCAGGCTGTAGCCGACGAACGCCGCGACCTCGTCGAAGAACTTGTCGACCACGGCGGCAGGAAGGACGATCGGCAGCAGCCCGTTCTTGAAGCAGTTGTTGAAGAAGATGTCGGCGTAGCTCGGCGCGATCAGGGCGCGAAAACCGAACTGCTCCAGCGCCCATGGCGCATGCTCCCGGCTCGACCCGCAGCCGAAATTCTCCCGGGCCAGCAGCACCGAGGCGCCCTGGTAGCGGGCCTGGTTCAGCACGAAGTCGGGATTGGGCTTGCGCGCGGCGATGTCCTGCCCTGGTTCGCCACGGTCGAGGTAGCGCCATTCGTCGAACAGGTTGGGGCCGAAGCCCGACCGAGCGATCGACTTCAGGAACTGCTTCGGGATGATCGCGTCGGTATCGACGTTGGCCCGATCCATCGGGGCAACCAGCCCCTTGTGAACGACGAAAGGCTTCACTTGGCGGCTACTTCTTCTTGGTCGCAGCGTTCTCGATCGTCTCGCCGGCCTTGGTGATGTCCTTGCCGAGACCCTCGACCGTGTTGCAACCCACGGCGAACAACGCCAGCAACACCATTCCCAACAACTTCTTCATTCGCACGCTCCTATGCAATGCGGCGCACATCGACGAAATGGCCCTCGATGGCCGCCGCTGCGGCCATCGCCGGGCTGACCAGATGGGTGCGACCGCCGGCGCCCTGGCGGCCTTCGAAATTGCGGTTGCTCGTGGACGCGCAGCGCTCGCCGGGCTCGAGCCGGTCGGCGTTCATCGCCAGGCACATCGAACAGCCGGGCTCGCGCCACTCGAAACCAGCGGACCTGAACACCTCGTGCAGGCCCTCGCGCTCGGCCTGGGCCTTCACCAGGCCCGAACCGGGCACCACCATCGCGAGCCGGACGTTCGACGCGACGCGCCTGCCCAGGCGCCTGACCACGGCCGCGGCCTCGCGCAAGTCCTCGATCCGGCTGTTGGTGCACGAGCCGATGAAGACCTTGTCGATGCGGATGTCGTCGATGCGCTTGTTCGGCTCGAGCCCCATGTAGGCGAGCGCGCGTTCGATCGAGCCGCGCCGCGTGCTGTCGCGTTCGCGCTCGGGGTCGGGCACGCGGCCGTCGACACCGACCACCATCTCCGGGCTCGTACCCCAGGTCACCTGCGGCGCCAGTTGCGTCGCATCGATCTCGACGACCCGATCGAAATGCGCGCCGGGGTCCGACTGCAGCGTGCGCCAGTAGGCCACGGCGGCCTCCCACGCCGCGCCCGTCGGCGCGAAGGGGCGACCACGCACATACTCGATCGTCTTCTCGTCGACGGCCACCAGCCCCGCGCGTGCGCCGGCCTCTATGGCCATGTTGCACACCGTCATGCGGCCTTCGATCGACAGGGCGCGGATCGCGCTGCCGGCGAACTCGATCGTGTGACCGGTGCCGCCGGCCGTGCCGATGCGGCCGATGATCGCCAGCACGATGTCCTTGGCGGTGCAGCCGCGCGGCAGCGCGCCGTCGACCTTGACCAGCAGGTTCTTTGCCTTCTTGGCCAGCAGCGTCTGAGTGGCCAGCACATGCTCGACCTCGCTGGTGCCGATGCCGTGCGCCAGCGCGCCGAACGCGCCGTGGGTGCTGGTGTGGCTGTCGCCGCAGACGACGGTCATGCCCGGCAGCGTCGCGCCCTGCTCGGGCCCGATCACGTGGACGATGCCCTGGCGCTTGTCGAGGAAGGGAAAGTACGCGGCAGCGCCGAAGGCCTTGATGTTCGCGTCGAGAGTCGACACCTGCTGCCGGCTCACCGCGTCGGTGATGCCGTCGTAGCCGCGCTCCCAGCCCGTGGTGGGCGTGTTGTGGTCAGCCGTAGCGACGATCGACGAGATCCGCCACGGCTTGCGGCCGGCCATCCGCAGCCCTTCGAAGGCCTGGGGGCTCGTCACCTCGTGCACCAGATGGCGGTCGATGTACAGGATCGTGGTGCCGTCGGCTTCGGTGTGGACGGCGTGCTCGTCCCAGAGCTTGTCGTAGAGGGTGCGTGCGGTCATCGGGCCGCTATTGTCCCGGATTCCGCTACTGATCGACGGCGACGAAGCAGGCCACCCACTGCGGGCCCAGTGGCTCCAGCGCAGGCTCCACCTCGCCGCAGCGGACTTGCACCCAAGCGCATCGGGTATGGAACGCGCAACCCGCGGGCGGCGCCCGCACTGCTGTCGGCGCGAGACCGCGCTCTCGCAACCGGGCGCGCGCGCGAGGTCCGGCGAGACGGTGCAGGGCAGACATCCGCCCACTTTCGTCCGAGCGCGGCCGCGGCCTCGCGCAGGAAGAGCGCGCGGGATGAGACACTCGCGCCCCGATGCTGCGCTTCCTGCTCACCCGTATCGCCCTGGTCATCCCCACCTTCCTGGGGATGACGCTGGTGGCCTTCATGCTGATCCGTCTCGTGCCTGGGGACCCGATCGAAACCTTGGCCGGCGAGCGTGGCATCGAACCGGCGCGCCATGCCGCCCTCGTCAAGGAATACGGTCTCGACCAGCCGGTGCTGGTGCAGTACGGGCGCTACCTGGGCCGCCTGGCGAAAGGCGATCTGGGCAAGTCGATGATCACGCAGGTGCCGGTGATCCAGGAGTTCAAGGCTCTGTTCCCCGCCACCGTGGAGCTTGCACTGTGTGCGATCGTGTTCGCGCTGGTGATCGGCATCCCGGCGGGCATGCTCGCCGCGGTCAAACGCAACTCGGTGCTCGACCACGGAGTGATGGTGGGCTCGCTCACCGGCTACTCGATGCCGATCTTCTGGTGGGGCCTGCTGCTGATCCTGCTGTTTTCGGTCCAGCTGGGCTGGACGCCGGTATCGGGCCGCATCGCGGTGCGGTACTTCTTCGAGCCGGTGACCGGCTTCCACCTGGTGGATGCGTGGCTGTCGGGCGAGCCGGGGGCGTTCAAGTCGGCCGCCATGCACCTGATCCTGCCCACTATCGTGCTGGGCACCATTCCGCTCGCGGTG
>JAOUIM010000243.1 GCA_029884035.1 Aquincola sp.
CGCGTCGATCGGCAGCGCCGCGAAGCTCGACATTGCGTCGACGATGAGGCCCTTGCCAAGGCGCTCGCATACCGCTGCGACATCGGCCAACGGGTTCTCTACCCCGGTGCCCGTCTCGCAATGGATCAGAATCACGTGCGTGACGGAGGGGTCGGACGCGAGGCGCGCCTCGACATCGGCTGCCCCGATCGGGCGGTCCTCGGGCACCTCCATCACGCTGACCTTGCGTCCCATCAACGTCGCCAGCTTCGCCGCGCGCTTGCAATACGCGCCGTTGTCGGGCACCAGCAGGTGGGCGTCGCGTGGCGTCACGGTGGCCACCGCCGCCTCGACGCTGAAGGTGCCGCTGCCTTGCAGCGGCACCACCACGTGGGTGTCGCGGCCGTCGATCACGTCGAGCAGCCGCGTGCGAACGCGCGCGGTGACCGCATTGAAGTCGGCATCCCAGCTGCCCCAATCGCGCAGCATCGCGAGCTTGGTACGCAGCGTCGTCGTCAGCGGTCCGGGGGTCAGCAGGATCTTGTCGCGGTCCATCGCGGTTGTCGCCTCATGGTTCTCGTCGGTGAGGGGCGCCCACCCCGCCGGCCCCGCTATGTGCGGCGCCAGGCATCGTGCAACGGGGCGCCAGGGGTGTCAACGGTAGTTTGTCTATTGTTGACAATCCGATGCAGCGGCGCTCCAATGCACGGCATGAAGGCCGCCCCCCGCGCCGCCGCCGCGCCCGCCCGGCCGCTGCCGCACCCGACGATCGCGCTGCTGCAGACCAGTTCGCTGGCCAGCGTGGCGCAGGGCGAGCTCGAACGCATGATCCTCGGCGGTGAGCTTGCCCCCGGCGCCAAGCTCACCGAGATGGCGCTGGCCACCCGCCTGGGCATCTCGCGCGGGCCGCTGCGCGAGGCCTTCCGCATGCTCGAGGAGGCGGGCCTGGTGCGCACCGAGAAGAACCGCGGCGTGTTCGTGCGCGACATCCCGATCGAGGAGGCGACCGAGATCTTCGACCTGCGCGCGGCGATGGAAGAGCTGGTCGGCCGGCGGCTCGCCGAGTCGATCACCTCGGCCCAGCTCAAGGAAGTGCGCGCGCTCGTCGACGCCATGGAGCGTGCCGTGAAGGCTGCCGACGCGCGGGGCTACCACCTGCTGAATCTGCAGTTCCACGAGCGCCTGGTGGAGATGGCGGGCAACCGCAAGCTGACCGCGATCTACCGCAAGCTGATCAAGGAGCTCTCGCTGTTCCGGCGGCTGAACCTGGCCGACGGCTGGCTGATGCCGATCTCGGCCAGCGAGCACCGCTCGATCGTCAAGGCCGTTGCCTCGGGCGATGCCGCGGCGGCGGGGCGCGCGATGTTCGAGCACGTGATGGAAAGCAAGGAGCGCACGGTAACGAATCACCTGCGCCGCCACAACAACCCTGGAGACACCGCGCATGGGCGCTCGCCTGGACGTCAACGGACGAAGCTACAAACCGCCTGAGGCCCCCACGGTCGTCGTCTGCATCGACGGCTGCGAGCCCGACTACATCGCGCAGGCGGTGGCGGCGGGTCGCGCGCCCTGGCTGAGGCGCACGCTCGCCGAGGGCACCGCGCTGATTGCCGATTGCGTGGTGCCCTCGTTCACCAACCCGAACAACCTGTCGATCGTCACCGGCGTACCGCCTTCGGTGCACGGGATCTGCGGCAACTACCTGTACGACATGGCCTCGGGCGCCGAGGTGATGATGAACGACCCGAAGTGGCTGCGCGCGCCGACGCTGCTGGCCGCGCTCGCCGCCGCGGGGCGCTCCTGCGCGGTGGTCACCGCCAAGGACAAGCTGCGCCGCCTGCTCGGCCACCGCATGAGCCTGGACAGGAGCGTGTGCTTCTCGTCCGAGAAGGCGGACACCTGTACCCGCGAGGAGCATGGCCTGACGGGCGTGCCGGCGTTGGTGGGTCGGTCGGTGCCCGACGTCTACAGCGCCGAACTGTCGGAGTTCGTATTCGCCGCTGGCGTGGCGCTGATGAAGCAGCGCCGGCCCGACGTGATGTACCTGTCGACCACCGACTACATCCAGCACAAGCATGCGCCGGGCGATGCAGTGGCCAACGATTTCTACGCGATGATGGATGCGCACCTGGGCGCGCTGGACGCGATGGGCTGCGTGATCGCGCTGACCGCCGACCACGGCATGAACGCCAAGGTCAAGCTCGATGCCAGCCCCGACGTCATCTATCTGCAGGACCTGCTCGACGAGTGGCTGGGGTCCGGCACCGCGCGCGTGATCCTGCCGATCACCGACCCCTACGTGGTGCACCACGGCGCGCTGGGGTCGTTCGCCACCGTCTACCTGCCCGACGGCGTCGACTGCGCCGCCACGGCCGAGCGGCTGCGCGCGCTGCGCGGCATCGAGGGCGTTTGGCCGCGCACTGCGGCGGCCGAGCGCTTCGAGCTGCCCGCCGATCGCATCGGCGACCTGGTGGTGGTCTCCGAGCGCTCTGTCGTGCTGGGCAGCGCCGCAGCGCGCCACGACCTGTCGGGGCTGGATGCGCCGCTGCGCTCGCACGGCGGCATCTCCGAGCAGCGCGTGCCGCTGATCATCAACCGCCGCCTCCCGGGTCTCGATGCGAACCGCCGCTGGCGCAACTTCGACGCCTTCGACCTGGCGCTCAACCATGCTCAATGACGCGACCCACCCCCGAAGCGCCTTTGGCGCTCCCCCTCAAGGGGGCGCCGCTGGCGGACCGGCCAAGCCGGATCCGCGGCGGCCGCTGGACGGAACGGTTGCGTGGCACCGTCGGAGACATTGAATGCAGATCGAGTCGTTGCGAATTGCAGGCCAACGTGTCGCCGCGCCCGACGGCCGCGTCATCGAGGTGCGTAACCCCTTCTCGCGCGAGGTGGTCGGCACGGTGCCCAAGGCGAGCCTGTCGCAGGTTCGCGAGGCCTTCGAGATCGCGCGGGCCTACAGGGCCACGTTGTCGCGCGCCGACCGCGCCGGCATCCTCAATCGCGCGTCGGCGCGAGTGCGCGAACGCGCAGGCGCTTATGCCGCGCTGATCTGCAGCGAGTCCGGCTTGTCGATGAAGGACTCGCTGTACGAGACCGGGCGCGTCGCCGACGTGCTGATGTTCGGCGCCACCGAGGCGCTGCGCGACGACGGTCAGAGCTTTGCCTGTGACATCACGCCCCACGGCCGCCAGCGCCGCGTGCACACGCTGCGCGAGCCGCTGCTGGGGGTGATCAGCGCGATCACGCCGTTCAACCACCCGATGAACCAGGTCGCGCACAAGGTCGTGCCCTCGGTGGCGAGCAACAACCGCATGGTCTTGAAACCGTCGGAGAAGGTACCGCTGTCAGCGCTCGCGTTCGCCGACCTGCTCTACGAGTGCGGGATGCCCGGCGAGATGCTGAGCGTGGTGACCGGCGACCCGAGGGAGATCGCCGACGAGCTGATCACGCACACGGCGGTCGATCTCGTCACCTTCACCGGCGGCGTGGCGATCGGCAAGTACATCGCTTCGAAGGCGGGCTACCGACGCACCGTGCTCGAGCTCGGTGGCAACGACCCGATCGTCGTGATGGACGACGCCGACCTCGACGAAGCCTCCACGCTCGCGGTGCAGGGCTCGTACAAGAACTCGGGCCAACGCTGCACCGCCGTCAAGCGCATGCTCGTGCACGAGAAGGTGGCGGCGCGCTTCACCGACCTGGTGGTCGACAAGACACGCGCCTGGACCTGCGGCGACCCGAGCGACCCGAAGGTCGAGATGGGCACGGTGATCGACGAGGCCGCGGCACGGCTGTTCGAGTCGCGCGTGGCCGAGGCGGTGAGCCAGGGCGCTCGGCTGCTGGCCGGCCAGCAACGCGACGGCGCGTTGTACCCGCCCACCGTGATCGACCGCGTGCGCCCGGAGATGACGGTGGTGCGCGAGGAAACCTTCGGTCCAGTGTCGCCGATCCTCACCTTCGGCTCGATCGACGAGGCGATTGCACTTGCCAACGGCACCGCGTTCGGCCTGTCGTCGTCGGTCTGCACCAACCGGCTCGACCACATCATGCGATTCGTCGCCGAGCTGCACGTGGGCACGGTCAACGTTCGCGAGGTGCCGGGATTCCGTCTCGAACTGACGCCCTTCGGCGGCATCAAGGACTCGGGGCTGGGCTACAAAGAGGGTGTACAAGAGGCGATCAAGAGTTTCACCAACCTGAAGACCTATAGCCTGCCCTGGACCTGAAGACATGACGGCCCCAAGCTCGCTTCGCTCGCGCCCCCCGAGGGGAGCTCAGGCCGCTTGGAGCGGCCCGGCGCCGGCCTGAGACCTCAATGCTCCATCTCCTGAACCTGCTCGCAGCGATCGCCCTGCTGGTGTGGGGTACGCACATCGTGCGCACCGGCATGCTGCGCGTGTTCGGCGAGAACCTGCGCACCGTGCTGGCCAAGAGCTTCTCCAACCGCGGCTCAGCGCTGCTTGCAGGCCTGGGCGTGACGAGCCTGGTGCAGTCGAGCACCGCGACCTGCCTGATCCTGGCCTCGTTCGCCGGCAAGGGGCTGGTCGCCACGGGCGCCGCGCTGGCGGTGATGCTGGGCGCCGACGTCGGAACGGCGACGATGGCGGTGGTGTACTCGTTCGACCTGTCGTGGCTGTCGCCGCTGTTGATCTTCGTCGGCGTCGTCATGTTCACGACGAGCCAGGACAGCACCGTCGGCCGCGTCGGCCGGGTGCTGATCGGCCTGGGCCTGATCACGCTGGCGCTGCAGCTGATCGTCGGTGCGACGCGTCCGCTGACCGAGTCGCCGGCGGTGCGCGCGCTGCTGGTGGCGCTGCCCAACGAGGTGCTGCTCGACATCCTGGTCGGCGCAACGCTGACGGTGTTCGCCTACTCGAGCCTGGCGATCGTGCTGTTGACCGCCACCTTGGCCACCTCGGGCATGGTGCCGACGGCGGTCGCGCTCGGCCTGGTGCTGGGTGCGAACATCGGCAGCGCCGTGCTGGCGCTGCTGGCCACCTCGAATGCGGCACCGCAGGCGAGGCGCCTGCCGCTCGGCAACCTGGTGTTCAAGACCAGCGGCGCGTTGATCGCGATCCCGCTGCTGCCCTGGACCCACTCCTGGCTGCAGCAATGGGTCGGCGAGGTGCACCAGCAGGTCGTCGTGTTCCACCTCGTCTTCAACATCGCCCTGGCGGCGCTTTTCATCTCGTTCACCGGCATGGTGGGGCGCCTGGCCGAGCGCTGGCTGCCCGAGGTCGACCGCAACCTGGGCGACCGCCCGCGCCACCTGGACCCGGTCGCGCTGGCCACGCCGTCGCTGGCGATCAGCTGCGCCGCGCGCGAGGCGCTGCACCAGGCCGACGTGGTGGAGACGATGCTGCGCGGCATGCTCGACGTGATCCGCAAGAACGATCTCGATCTCGCGGAAAGACTGCGCAGCAAGGACGACACCGTCGACGAGCTGTACTCGGCGATCAAGTTCTACATGACGCAGATCTCGCGCGAGGCGCTGTCCGAGCGCGAGGGCCGGCGCTGGGGCGACGTGCTCTCGTTCACGATCAACATGGAGCAGGTGGGCGACATCATCGAGCGCGTGCTGCAGGACGTCGAGGACAAGAAGATCCGCAAGAACCGCAGCTTCTCCGATGCGGGCATGGGCGAGATCTGCCACCTGCACGAGCGCCTGCTCGCCAACCTGCGGCTGTCGATGAGCGTCTTCCTTGACGGCCATGTGCGCGACGCGCAGAAACTTCTCGAGGAGAAGGCGCGCTTCCGCGATCTCGAGCGCGAGTACGCGGCCAACCACATCGCGCGGCTGCAGGACAACACCGCGCAGAGCATCGAGACCAGCTCGCTGCACCTGGACCTGATCAGCGAGCTGAAGCGGATCAACTCGCATCTGTGCTCGATCGCCTACCCCATCCTCGAATCAGCCGGGGCCCTGTCGGCAACGCGATTGCGCAAGTCGCACCTGGCGGGGATGGACGAGTAGGTGGC
>JAOUIM010000244.1 GCA_029884035.1 Aquincola sp.
CCCGTCGCCCAGCACGCGGGCGCGTCGGCTCCGCCACTCGAGCACGAATTCGTCGACGAAGGCAATGAACAGGATCAAGGTGCCGACCGCCATGCCCAGCTGTGGAATCCACAGCGGCGTGGCGTCGTTGCCGGTCGAGATGTCGTTGAAGGCGTGCGACTGCCAGGCGAGCTTGCCGGCGTAGAACGCGAGCAGCCCCGACAACGCCACCGCGCTGGCCAGGGCCCAGAGTTCCATCGCGTGCCGCGCGCGGGCCGGCAGCGCGGACAGCAGCAGCGAGACACGGATGTGCTCGCCGCGCTTCAAGGTGTGCGCGAGCGCCAGGAAGCCGGCCGCCGCCATGAAGTAGCCGGCATAGGCGTCGGTGCCCTTGACGTGAAAGTGCAACTCGCGCCCGCCGATCGACAGCAGCACGGCCACCAGCAGCGCGAACATGAACAGGGCCGCCAGCCAGGCGGCCCCGTCGTAGAGCGCATCGAGCAGCTTGCGCACGGCCGGTCAGCCCCGCCGGGCCGTCCCAAGGGGCTGACGCTCTCCTCGGGGGACGCGAGCGCAGCGAGCCAGGAGCTCCATTACTTGCTGAATGCGTCGACGAGCTGCTTGCCCTCGGGGCCGGCCTTCTCCAGCCATTCCTTGAGCATCGTGTCGCCCACCTTCTTCATGTCGGCCTTCAGCGCGGGCGGTGGCGGCAGGATCTGCATGCCGGCGGCCTTGAGCTTGTCGAGCGTCTCGCCGTTGGCCTTCTGGCTCGAAGCCCAGCCGCGCGTCTCTGCGTCCGCGGCGGCCTTCCGCACGGCGGCCTGGGTTGCGGCGTCGAGCGCGTCGAACGCGGCCTTGTTGACGATGATCGCGTTCTTCGGCAGCCAGGCCTGGGTGTCGTACCAGTACTTGACGTGCTCATGCAGTTTGGCATCCCAGCCAGTCGAGCCCGAGCTCATCATGCTTTCGACCACGCCGGTCGCAAAGGCCTGGCTCACCTCGGCAGCCTGCACGGTGACCGGCTGCGCGCCCACCAGTTCGGCGATGCGTGCGGTGGCGGGGCTGTAGGCGCGCCACTTGACACCCTTCAGGTCGGCCGCGGCAGCCAGCGGCTTCTTCGAGTAGATACCCTGCGGAGGCCATGGCACCGCATACAGCAGCAGCATGCCCTGCTCGCCGAGCTTCTTCTCGAGCAGCGGCTTCTGCGCCTTGTACAGCTTCATCGCCTCGTCGTAGCTGTCGGCAAGGAAGGGCAGGCCGTCGGCACCGAATACCTGCCATTCGTTCTGGAAGTTCACGAGCAGGATCTCGCCGGCCTGGGCCTGTCCGCCCTGCACCGCGCGCTTGATCTCGGGCGCCTTGAACAGCGCCGCGTTGGCGTGCACCGTGATCTTCAGCTTGCCGCCGGTGGCCTTGTCGATGTCGGCCGCGAAAGCATTGATGTTCTCGGTGTGGAAGTTGGTGGCCGGGTAGGCGGTCGCGAGGTCCCATTTGGTCTGGGCCATCGCGCCAGCCGCAGCGAACGCGCCGGCGGCAAGCACGAAGGAACGAAACATCGATGTCATGACGGTCACTCCTGGCGGGTTGGCAAGAACGCGAGCTTGCAGTCTAGGGAGTCTTAAGATAAAACGTCAACGATTTATCGACGAAATATTGACAACCCAGGGAAAGCCCGATGTCCTCGTCCCGACGCAAGAAGGCCCCGCTCGGCGCGAGCATCGTCTCGTCATCGCACCTGGTGTCGCCGCGCAGCGCCGAGCTGTCGGAGTTCGAGTTCGGTCTGATCGTGGCATGGAACGCGTTCTCGCGCTGGGCCGTGCGCTGCATGGCCGCCGCCGGCGTCGGCGACCTGACGATCACCGACGTGCTGCTGCTGCACCACGTCAACCACCGCGCGCGCAACAAGAAGCTGGCCGACATCTGCTTCGTGCTGAACTACGAGGACACGCATGTGGTGGCGTACTCACTGAAGAAATTGGTGGCCGCGCGGCTGGTCAGGGCCGACAAGGTCGGCAAGGAAGTGCTCTACAGCCCGACGCCCAGCGGCGAAGCCGCGGTGCAGGCCTACCGCGGCGTGCGCGAGCAGTGCCTGGTGCACAGCCTGGACACCGAGCTCAACGCCGACATCGGCGAACTCGCTCGCCTGTTGCGCACGATGAGCGGCATGTACGACCAGGCGGCGCGCGCGGCCAGCTCCCTGTGACCCGGCATCTCGGCATCCTGATGCTCGACACGAGGTTCCCGCGTGTCATTGGCGACGTCGGCCACCCGGCGAGCTGGCGCATGCCGGTGCGCTACCGCGTGGTGCGAGGCGCATCACCACAACGCGTGGTGCGCGACGGCGATGCCTCGTTGCTGGCGCCGTTCATCGATGGTGCACGCGCCCTCGCAGCCGAGGGCGCTGCTGCGATCACAACGAGCTGCGGTTTCCTGCTGCGGTTCCAGGCCCCGCTCCAGGCCGCGGTCCCGGTGCCGGTGTGGACCTCGTCGCTGCTCGCCCTGCCCGCGCTGAGTGAGCCGGGCGTGATCACGGTCGACGCCGCGAGCCTGGCCTCGCTCGATGAGGTGCGCGGCGTGCCGATCGGGGGCCTGGCAGCCGGTTGCCCGTTGCAGCGCACGCTGCTCGATGACCTGCCCACGCTCGATCCGGCCGCGGCCGAGGCCGACGCCACGGCGGCAGCCATGCGCCTGACGAAGCGCCACCCCGAGGTCGAGAACCTGGTGCTCGAATGCACCAACCTGCCGCCCTACGCCGCCGCGATCGCGCGAGCCACCGGGCGGCCGGTCCACCACCTGATGACGCTCGTGCACGAGCGCTGGGAAGCACTCGCATGACGACGCAACGCTGGCAGTTCTGGATCGACCGCGGTGGGACCTTCACCGATGTCGTCGGCCGCGGCCCCAACGGTGACCTGAGCACGCTCAAGCTGTTGAGCGAGAACTCCGAGCAGTACCGCGATGCCGCGGTCGAAGGAATCCGCCGGCTGCTCTCGTTGAAACCGGGTGAGCCGATCACGCCCGAGCGTGTGGAGTGCGTGAAGATGGGCACGACGGTGGCCACGAACGCGCTGCTCGAACGCAAGGGCGACCGCACGCTCCTCGTCACGACGCAGGGTTTTCGCGACGCGCTGCGCATCGCGTATCAGGCGCGGCCGAAGCTGTTCGAACGCCAGATCGTGCTGCCCGAGTTGCTGTACGAGCGCGTTGTCGAGGCACAGGAGCGCGTCGGTGCACACGGCGAGGTGCTGGTCGCGCTCGACGAGCCACGGCTGCGGAGCGACCTGCAGGACGTGTTCGATACCGGCATCCGTTCCTGCGCCATCGTCTTCATGCACGGCTATCGCTACACCGCGCACGAGCAGGCGGCGGTGCGGCTGGCGCGCGAAGTCGGCTTCACGCAGGTGAGCGCCTCGCACGAGGTGAGCCCGCTGATGAAACTGGTCTCGCGCGGCGACACCACGGTGGTCGATGCCTACCTGTCACCGATCCTGCGCCGCTACGTCGACCAGGTGGCCAGCCAGATGCCGGGCGTGCGCCTGTTCTTCATGCAGAGCAGCGGCGGCCTCACCGAAGCGCACCATTTCCAGGGCAAGGACGCGATCCTGTCCGGTCCGGCCGGCGGCATCGTCGGCATGGTGCGAACGGCGGTAGACGGCGGTCACCACAAGGTCATCGGCTTCGACATGGGAGGCACCAGCACCGACGTCAGCCACTACGCCGGCGAGTTCGAGCGCGCTTTCGAAACATTGGTGGCCGGCGTTCGCATGCGCGCGCCGATGATGAGCATCCATACCGTGGCGGCCGGCGGCGGATCGATCCTTTCGTTCGATGGCGCGCGGCTGCGCGTCGGCCCCGAGAGCGCCGGCGCAAATCCCGGACCCGCGAGCTATCGCCGCGGCGGGCCGCTGGCGGTCACCGATGCCAACGTGATGCTCGGCAAGATCGCCCCGGCGCACTTCCCGAAGGTATTCGGCCCCCACGGCAACGAGACGCTCGACCGCGACGGCGTGATCGCGAAGTTCGACGCGATGGCCGCCGACGTGCGAGCGCGCACCGGCCGCGAAACCACGCCGGAGTCGCTGGCCGAGGGATTCGTGCAGATCGCGGTGCACAACATGGCCAATGCGATCAAGCGCATCTCGGTCGCCCGTGGCTACGACGTCACGCAGTACACGCTCCAATGCTTCGGCGGCGCAGGCGGCCAGCACGCGTGCCTGGTGGCCGACGCCCTCGGCATGAGCCGCGTCTTCGTGCATCCGCTGGCAGGCGTACTGTCCGCCTACGGCATGGGCCTGGCCGACCAGATCGCGATGCGCGAGAGTTCGATCGAGTTGCCGCTCGACGAAGCGGGAATTGCGGCCGCAGAAGAGCGCCTGGCGCAACTCGGCCAGGCAGCGAGCGACGAGCTGACGAGCCAGGGCGTGGCGCGCGACCAGGTCGAGCTCAAGCGAAAGGTCCACGTTCGCTACCAGGGCACCGACACGGCATTGGTGGTGCCTTTCGGCGAGATCGCCGCGATCCGGCGTGACTTCGAGGCCGGCTACCGGCAGCGGTTCGCGTTCCTGATGCCCGATCGCCTGCTCGTGATCGAGGCGGCGTCGGTCGAGGCCGTGGGCCCCGGCGAGCGGCACGCGGCGCCGACCACGGGCGCCGAATCGCCCGCGTCGCGCCCCACGCCGGTGGCCAGCGTGCGCATGCACGCCGGCCGATGGCTCGAAGCCGAACTGTTCGTGCGCGAATCGCTTGCCGCCGGCGCCGTGATCGACGGGCCGGCGATCATCGCCGAGAAGAACGCGACGACCGTGGTCGAGCCCGGCTGGCAGGCGGTGGTGAAGTCGCCCCCCGCGGCGCGGCGCGCCGGCTGCGGGCGGCCCGGCGCCGACGCTGCGGCCGGCCCGATCGAGCTGCGTCGCGTGGTGCCGCGCGCGACCCAGCACGCGCTCGGCACCGACGCCGACCCGGTGATGCTCGAGGTCTTCAACAACCTGTTCATGAACATCGCCGAGCAGATGGGGCTGCGGCTGCAGAACACCGCGTACTCGGTGAACATCAAGGAGCGGCTCGACTTCTCGTGCGCGCTGTTCGACGAGGGCGGCCAGCTGATCGCCAACGCACCGCACATGCCGGTGCACCTGGGCTCGATGAGCGAAAGCATCAAGACCGTGATCGCGCGCAACCCCGCGATGCGCCCGGGCGACGTCTATGTGCTCAACGATCCGTACCACGGTGGCACGCACCTGCCTGACGTCACGGTCGTCACGCCGGTGTACCTCGAATCCAGCGATGCGAAACCCGGCTTCTATGTGGCCAGCCGAGGACACCATGCCGACATCGGTGGCAGCACGCCGGGGTCGATGCCGCCGTTCTCGAGGACCATCGACGAGGAGGGCGTGCTGTTCGACAATTTCCTGCTCGTGCGCGACGGTGCGCTGCGCGAATCCGAGCTCTACGCCCGGCTGCGCAGCGGCCCCTACCCCGCGCGCAACCCGCAGCAGACGATCGCCGACCTGCGTGCGCAAATCGCCGCCAACGAGAAGGGCGTGCAGGAGCTGCGCGCGATGGTGGCGCAGTTCGGCCGCGCAACGGTGGCCGCCTACATGCGGCATGTGCAGGACAACGCCGAGGAATCGGTGCGGCGCGTCATCACCGCATTGAAGGACGGGCGCTTCGCGCTCGACCTCGACAACGGCGCGCGCATCGCCGTCGACGTGAAGGTCGACGCGATCCGGCGCGAGGCGACGATCGACTTCACCGGCACGAGCGCGCAACTGCCCAACAACTTCAACGCGCCCAAGGCGGTCACGATGGCCGCCGTGCTCTACGTCTTCCGCACACTGGTCGACGACGAGATCCCGCTCAATGCCGGTTGCCTCAAGCCGCTGCACGTGATCGTGCCCGAGGGCTGCATGCTCAACCCCCGGCACCCTGCGGCGGTGGTCGCCGGCAACGTCGAGACCTCGATGTGCGTGACCAACGCG
>JAOUIM010000245.1 GCA_029884035.1 Aquincola sp.
TGTTGCACCTGTCGGCGACGCTCAACCTGCAGTGGCTGGCCAATGTGTTCGCCCATCTGATGCGCCTGCCCGTGGCCTGGTTCGAAAAGCGCCATGCCGGGGATGTGTGGTCGCGCTTCACGGCAGTGCAACAGATTCAGAGGACGTTGACCACGCACTTCATCGAGGCGGTCCTCGATGGATTGCTGGTCGTGGCCACGCTGGCGATGATGGCCCTGTACAGCGGCACATTGACTGCGATCGTGCTCGGTGCGGTCGCTGCCTACGCACTGTTGCGGTGGGCGTTCTTCGGGCCGCAACGCCAGGCCACGGAGGAGGCCTTGTCCCACGAAGCGCAGCAGGCGAGCCATTTCCTCGAGTCGCTTCGAGCGGTACAGGCGATCAAGCTGTTCAATCGGCAGGCTGACCGTCAGTCGCGCTTCATGAATCGCGTCGTCGACGCGATGAATGCGGGGCTTGCTGCGCGCAAGCTGGAATTGCTGTTCTCGGTCCTGCACCGGTTGCTGTTCGGTTTGGAGCGGGTGGCGGTGGTGTGGGTCGGTGCACTGATGGTGATGGATCAGCGCTTTTCGGTGGGAATGCTTTTCGCGTTCATCGCATTCAAGGAACAGTTCGCCCTTCGCGTGAGTGCATTGATCGACAAGGGCGCCGAGCTTCGCATGCTGCGACTGCAGGGCGAAAGGCTGGCCGACATCGTGCTCGCGGCGCCCGAGGACGAAGGGGTGCCGCGGCCGGGCGCGCGCGAGCCGGTGCCGCGCATCGAATTGCGCGGCGTGAGCTTCCGCTACGCCGACAATGAGCCCGACGTTTTGCGCAATGTTGATTTGACGATCGATCCCGGTGAGTCGGTGGCCATTGTTGGCGCCTCGGGCGGCGGCAAGACCACCTTGCTGAAGCTGATGCTCGGCATCCATGCGCCGCAGGCTGGCGAGGTGCGCGTCGGCGGGACGCCGCTGGCTCAGCTTGGGCTGTCCCAGTGGCGCTCGATGGTCGGCACGGTGATGCAGGACGATGCCCTGCTCACTGGGTCGGTGGCCGACAACATCTGCTTCTTCGACGCGTCGCCGGACCTGGAGTGGATGGTCGAGTGCGCGCGCCTGGCGTCGGTGCACGAGGAGATCGAGGCGATGCCGATGGGCTACCACACGCTCGTGGGCGATATGGGAGCGAGTCTGTCGGGCGGACAGAAGCAGCGCCTGCTCCTTGCACGCGCGCTGTACAAGCGCCCGCGCGTGCTGCTCCTCGACGAGGCGACGAGCGCGCTGGATGTCGATCGCGAACGTCTGGTCAACCAGCAGATCCGCAAGCTGGACCTGATCCGCGTGATCGTCGCGCACCGACCCGAGACCATCACGACCGCTTCGCGCGTCGTCGTGTTGCACCAGGGGCGCGTGACGCAGGACCTGCGCTCGGTCCCCGGCGCGGGCCGCGGCGCGTGATCCGAAACGGGCGGGGCGGTCAAGCCCTCTTCATCGGACAAGTCGACACGCCGAGCAGCGTGTAGGCGGGGCACCGGCCCAGGGCAGCGGTGGCCAGCGGGAGGATGCCGATCCAGCCCCACACGCCGACGGCGCCGGTGAGCGTCAGGGTGATCAGCACGAGGCCGAGGATGACGCGGGCGATGCGGTCAAGGGTTCCGACATTGGTCTTCATCATGGGGCTCCTGAGGGGTGCGGCACACGATGCGCCGTCTATCGACAGTCTGCTTGCGTGAGGGCAGGGCGTCGGTGACCGCGGTCACCGACGCGGTGGGGCGTGACGGGTTCAGGAGCCGAGGTCGCGCAGCGCGGTGGCGTCGAGGACTTCGATGCGTTCGCGCCCTGAACGCACCCAGCCCGCTCGCTCGAAGCGGGCCAGCAGGCGGCTCACGATTTCCCGCACCGAGCCCAGTTCGTCGGCGAGAGCCTGGTGCGTCGTGTGCACGACGGGCCCGTGCCCCAAGAGGGCCTGCGCCAGGCGCTGGTCCAGTCGCTGGAACGCAACCGCCTCCACGAGGGCCATCAGATCCGTTAGGCGGTCCGCGAGCACGCCGAAGACGAACCGGCGGAACGGCGCCTGATCGCAGCAGGTTTCGAACCCTTCGACGTCGAGCAGGGCGAGCCGGACAGGTCCGACGGCCGTGCCTTCTGCGGGTAGCGTTCGGCGTCCCAGCAGGCAGGTGGTCGAGAGCACGCAAAGGTCACCGCGCGGGACCCGGTACAGCTCAAGCGCCCGCCCCTGTGGCGATCGCAGCGCGACCCGGACTTCGCCTTCCAGCACGAGCGGGAAACCACGGCAGGGTTCCCCAGCGCTGAACAAGGGGGTACCCGAATCCACCTGAATGAGGCGCAGGTGCTGAGCGGACACGAGGTCGCGCACCAAGGGGTCGAGCGCACCCAGGGCAGGGTATGCGTCGATGGGCAGCGGGACCGGGGACATCGGGCAAGGCTATCGCGGACTCGTGCCGTCGTCATCGAGGGCAGCGACGCTGAGGCCCAGCGAGGAAATGAAACTATCAATGAACGTCTGCGAATAGATTGAATACATGGCAAAGTTTGCCGGCGCCAGCGCCATCGACCTCGGAAAGGCACTCGGTGCGAGCCAATCATTAACAGGGGAGACCGTCGGCGCCGTGGCCCTCACGACCGTCGAGCCAATGGCCATAGCGGTTGCGCGCGACTTCTGCGATCGCTGATGGGGTCATCCGAAAGCTGTCGCGGCTTCGGGTGGCGGCCGCCTAAAATCGACCCGTCCCATCGCCTAACGCCGCGCCTGTTCCCGCAGCGCGCGGCGTTGTTCTTGCCGTGCAGCATCCCAGAGAGTTCGATGTCATCGTCGTGGGCGGCGGCCACGCCGGCACCGAAGCGGCATTGGCCGCTTCGCGCATGGGGTGCGACACGCTGCTGCTGACCCACAACATCGAAACGTTGGGGCAAATGAGCTGCAATCCGTCGATCGGCGGGATCGGCAAGGGGCATCTGGTCAGGGAAATCGACGCGCTGGGCGGAGCAATGGCGCTGGCCACCGATGAGGCGGGCATCCAGTTCCGGATCCTCAATTCGAGCAAGGGACCTGCCGTCCGCGCCACTCGGGCGCAGGCAGATCGGTTGCTGTACAAGGCAGCGATTCGGCGCCGGCTCGAGAACCAGCCCCGCCTGTGGCTCTTCCAGCAGGCAGTCGACGACCTGATACTGGATGGAGAACGCGTCGTTGGCGCGATTACGCAAGTGGGCGTACGCTTTCGAGGCAAGACAGTCGTGCTGACTGCCGGGACATTCCTCGATGGACGTATCCACGTCGGCTTGCAGAACTATGCCGCCGGCCGCGCGGGCGACCCGCCAGCGGTCAGCCTGTCGGCGCGTCTGAAGGAACTGAAGCTGCCGCAGGGGCGCCTCAAGACGGGCACGCCGCCACGCCTCGATGGGCGTTCGATCGATTTCGCCCGGCTCCAGGGGCAGCCGGGCGATATCGACCCGATGCCGGTATTCAGCTTCTTGGGCACCGCGGTCATGCATCCGCGCCAGGTGCCGTGCTGGATCACCCACACCAATGAGCTGACGCACGAGATCATCCGCTCTGGCTTGGACCGGAGTCCGATGTTCACCGGGGTCATCGAAGGCGTGGGCCCGCGCTACTGCCCGAGCATCGAGGACAAGATCAACCGTTTCGCCGATAAGGCGAGCCACCAGATCTTCCTCGAGCCGGAGGGCCTGACGACCAATGAGTTCTATCCCAACGGCATTTCGACGTCGCTGCCGTTCGATGTGCAGATTGCTGCGGTGCACTCGATGCCCGGCCTCGAGCAGGCGCACATCCTGCGCCCGGGGTACGCGATCGAGTACGACTACTTCGATCCGCGCGCGCTGAAGGCTAGCTTCGAGACACGTGCCATCGGCGGTCTGTTCTTCGCCGGCCAGATCAATGGCACGACGGGCTACGAGGAGGCGGCGGCACAGGGCCTGTATGCCGGCGTCAACGCCGCACTTCAGGTCAGGGGCGAGCCGGCGTGGACACCGCGTCGCGACCAAGCCTATCTCGGTGTGCGTGTCGACGACCTGGTCATGCAAGGGGTGTCCGAGCCGTATCGCATGTTCACCAGCCGTGCCGAGTTCCGCCTGCAATTGCGAGAGGACAACGCCGATGCCCGACTGACGGATGCGGCTCGCCGCATGGGCCTGGTGGACGACGCGCGCTGGGAGGCATTCAACCGCAAGCGCGACGCGGTTTCACGTGAAACTGAGAAGCTCAAGGCAACCTGGGTCCAACCGAGCCTCCTTCCCACGGCCGACGCCGAGCGGCTGGTCGGCAAGGCACTGGAGCACGAACACAGACTGATCGATCTCCTGCGCAGGCCGGGGGTGGGTTACGACACGGTGGCCGAGGTCGCGCGCATCGCGAAGCCCGAGGCGGGCGTTTCGCGCGACGCTTTGGTCGCCCAGTTGGGGGAGGCGCTGGCTTCCGAGGTGATCGAACAGGTCGAGATCGCGACCAAGTACGCTGGCTACATCGACAAGCAGGTGGAAGAAGTGGGGCGCGCTGCCGCGTACGAGCACCTCGCGCTGCCACAGGACCTGGACTATGGCCAGGTCACGGCGCTCAGCCACGAAGTGCGGCAAAAACTCACCCGCCATCGGCCGGCGACGCTGGGTCAGGCCTCACGCATTTCGGGGGTGACGCCCGCGGCCATCTCGCTGCTGCTGGTGCACCTGAAGAAGGGGCGCTTCACGGGGTTTGCCGTTGCCGCGAACGGGCACACCTCATCAGGCGAAGCGGCTTGAGCGTGGGCCCGGGCCCTTCGGCCATCGCCGACCCTCGTCACGAGTCTTACCTCGGCCTCCTCGCCAAGTGGAACGCGGCCTATAACCTGACCGCGGTGCGCGACCCCGCACAGATGCGCATCCAGCACTTGGCCGACTGCCTGGCTGTGCTCCCGGCCCTGCGCCGCCATGGTGGCGGCCAGCCGATGCGGGTGCTTGACGTGGGCAGCGGGGGTGGCTTGCCGGGCGTCGTGCTGGCAATTGCCGAGCCCGCTTGGGACGTGACTTGCGTGGATGCGGTGGGCAAGAAGGCTGCCTTCGTCCGTCAGGTCGCCGGCGAGTTGGCCTTGCCAAACTTGCACGCTGAGCATGCGCGCGTCGAAGCGCTCGGGCTGCCGCCGTTCGACGTGATCACGTCACGCGCCTTTGCGCCCCTGGCCGACTTCGTGCGGCTGACGCGGTCATTGCGGGCACCCGGCGGGGTGTGGATGGCGATGAAGGGCAAGAGGCCCGACGACGAGATTGCCACCTTGCCCGATGACATCGAGGTGTTCCACGTGGAACACCTCGAGGTGCCCAGCCTCGATGCCGAGCGCTGCCTGATCTGGATGCGACCCCGATGATCCTCGACAAGATGTTTGCCGCTGTGCTTTTCGCGCTCGCCGCGGCCTCGGCGCCCGCCCAAACCGCCGCACTGCAGCCGCTGCCCAGCCTCGACGTGGCGCCCTACATGGGAACCTGGTACCAGGTGCTGTGGTTCCCCAATTTCTTCCAGAAGCAGTGCGTCGCTGACACGGCGGCCACCTACCGCGATCTGGGCAACGGCACGGTTGAAGTGCTCAACCGCTGTCGCCGCGCCGACGGCAGCTTCGACAGCGTGCTCGGCGTGGCCCGCCCGCCGCGCGGCGTGTCACGCATCGAGGCCGGCCAGCTCAAGCCAGCGCGGCTGGAGGTGAGCTTCCTGCCGGCATGGCTGCGCTGGACGGGTATCGGCTGGGGAGCCTACTGGGTGGTGGATCTGGCACCCGATGGGCGCTACGCCATTGTCAGCGAAGGCTCCCGCGAGTATCTGTGGGTTCTAGCGCGACAGCCTGCGCTCACATCGACCGACGATGCCGCGATCCGCGCCCGGCTCCAAGCCCTCGGCTTCGATCTCACCAAGCTGCAGGCTCATCCGCACGGC
>JAOUIM010000246.1 GCA_029884035.1 Aquincola sp.
CAGCGACACCGTCGCCGCTGCCAGCAGGATCGCTGCGAACAGGAACCATGGGAGAAAGCGAGACAGCTCGATCCAGGGGTGGTCCGGAGCGAGCCACTGCTGGGCCGCGGTCAGCAGCGCGAAGGCCAGCAGCACCAACGCGACGCCGGCGCGCAGCAGTCCGTACAGCCGACGCGTCACGACCGGCGCGGAACCACAAAAGGCTGCCGGCCCGCGCCGCGGACCAGCTCCCGCCGCCGGCAGGCGGCGGCCGACTCGCCGTCAGGGCCTGCGGCCATCGCGCAGCTCCTTCGCCTTCGCACGCTCCCGTGCCGCCCGCTCCGCATCTCCGCGCGCCGCATGCAACAGCGCCAGCTCATCGTAGACGTAAGGATCGGGCTCGCCGGCGGCCTGCGCGTCGCGCTCGAGCGCGAGCTGCATCGCCAGCGCCTCGTCGGCCTGGCCCTTGAGCCGCAGCACGTTGGCCACCTGCCAGCGCGCGATGCGGGTGCCGCCGGCGCGGCCGCTCGCCTCGTAAGCGGCGAGCGACTCGCGAAACGCGGCGAGGCTCTCGTCGAAGCGCTTCGCCTCGCGCAGGTCGTTGCCGATGTTGTTCCACGCCGCGGCCTGCCAGCGCTGCGCACGCGGGTCCCTGGCTCGCTTCGCATAGTCGATCGTGCGACGGTTCCAGTCGACGCGCTCGTCGAGTGCTGGCGCGGCCAGGGCGAGCATGTGCAGCGCGTCGGCCGCCAGGTTCTCCAGCCCCGCGGCATCGGCGGTGACGTAGGCGCGGTTGAACAGCGGCCGGCTCTTGTCGGGTTGGCCCGAGGACCGCCAGGTACGCCCGCGCTCGAGCCAGGCCCGGACGCGAGGCTCGATGCCGGCGGAAGCGAGCGCGGGCTCGATCGCGTCGAGCTCGCGGTGCGCCTCTTCGAAGCGGCCGCGCAGTCCGAGCGTGCGCGCGATCTGCGTGCGCAGCACGAGCACGTCGTCGCCCAGCGCCGAGGCCAGCCCGTCGCGGAAACGCGCTTCGCTCGATGCCGGGTCGTCGTAGTTCCACAGCGAGTCGACGTCGACCGCCGCCGGGGCCGCGGCGCAGGCCGCCCACAGCACGGCCGCGGCCGCCCATCGTTTCACTGCGACGGCTCCTCGGCCAGCCGCGCCAGCGCCGGCCCGGTGACGCGGCAGATGCGCCAGTCGGGCATCACGGTCGCGCCCATGCCCTCGTAGAAGCGGATCGCGCGCTCGTTCCAGTCGAGCACGCTCCACTCGAAGCGCCCGCAACCACGCTCGACCGCGATCGCGCCCAGGTGCGCGAGCAGTGCCTTGCCGAGGCCAGACCCACGGTGCGCCGGCCGCACGTACAGGTCCTCCAGGTACAGGCCCGGCTTGCCGAGGAAGGTCGAGAAGTTGGTGAAGAACAGCGCGAACGCGACGACGTCGCGATCGGCTTCGCCGACCACACACTCGACGACCGGCCTTTCGCCGAACAGGTGCGGCGTCAGGGTCTGCGGCGTGACCTCGACCAGATGCGTCAACCGCTCGAAGTCAGCCAGCTCGCGGATCAGTGCGACGATCGCATTCACGTCGCGGGGCTCGGCACGGCGCAGTTGGAAGTCGGGCATGCGGCAATTTTGCCTGCATGGCCTAATCGCCGGATGAGTGCCGCCTACGTGCCCCGCAGACCCGCCCGTTCGCACCACGTGCCCGTGCGCGGCCTGTCCTACCACTGCCTCGTCTGGGGCGAGCCCTCGCAGGCGAGCACCGACCGGCCGCTGCTCGTGCTCACGCACGGCTGGATGGACGTGGGTGCATCGTTCCAGTTCGTCGTCGACGCGCTGGCCGCGATCGAAGGCGACGCGCGCTGCATCGTCGCACCCGACTGGCGCGGTTTCGGCGGCAGCATGGTCCCCGAGGGCAGGGACAGCTACTGGTTCCCCGACTACCTGGGCGATCTCGATGCCCTGATCGACGCGCTTTCACCGGACGCACCGGTCGATCTGGCGGGTCACAGCATGGGCGGCAACGTGGTCATGAGCTATGCCGGCGTGCGCCCGGCGCGCGTGCGGCGCCTGGTCAACCTCGAGGGTTTCGGCCTGCCCGCCACGCAGCCTCACCACACCTTGAAGCGCATCGCGCAGTGGCTCGATGAGTTGAAGGTGCCGATCCACCTGCACCCGTACGCCGACGCCGACGCGGTGGCGGCGCGCCTGCACAAGAACAACCCGCGCCTGACGCCCGACAAGGCGGCCTGGCTCGCGATGCAGTGGGCCGAGCCGCGGGCCGATGGCCGCTGGCACCTTCGAGCCGACCCGGCGCACAAGCGCGTGAACCCGGTGCTCTACCGCGTCGACGAGGTGATCGCCACGTGGCAGGCGATTCGCGCGCCGCTGCTGTGGATCGAGGGCGCCGATACGGATGTGGCCAAGTGGTGGGGCGACCGCTACCCGCGCGCCGAGTTCGAATCGCGCCTGTCGGTGGTGCCGGCGCTGACGCGCGTGAGGCTCGACGATTGCGGGCACATGCTGCACCACGACCAGCCCGAGCGGATGGCTGCCCATCTGCGGCAATTCCTCGTCGCGTGATCACGCGCTCAGCGCAGCCCCAGCCAGCGCCCTTGGTCGGCGAGCGCCTGCAGCGCGGCGAACTGTGTGACGCGCTGCGACCGGATCCTCGGCCACAGCCGCAGCAGCAGCTCGGCGGTGGCCAGGGTGTCCGCCGCGGCCTGATGCCGCACCGCGCAGGTGATGCCGAAGTGGTCGAGCCAATCGTCGAGCGCGTGTGCGTCGACATCCGGGAACAGTCCGGCGGCCACGGGTGCCAGGTCGAGCCAAGGCGGGAGCAGGCCGCGCCGCAGATGGGTCTTCATCGCGCGGCCGATCATCACGCGGTCGAACGCGGCGTGGTAGGCCAGCAGGGGCGATCGCCCTGCCCAGCGCTCGAAGGCGTCGAGCACCTCGCGCGGGGGCACGCCCGCTCGCTGCGCGCCCACCCCGATGCCGTGCAGCAGGATGTTGTCCTTGTCGGTGCTGGGCGACTCATGGTGCAGGACCGCCTCGAAGCTGTCGGCCAGGTCGATGCGCGGCGACATGCCGTCGCCACTGTCGATGCGCACCGCGATCGCGGCGATCGCGAGCAGTTCGTCGTGTTCCATGTCGAGCCCGGTCGTCTCGACATCGAGCACGACCCAGCGGACCGGGTCGATCCCGGCGGGCTGGGCCGCTCCGAACAGCCTGGACAGCGGGTTCAACGCGCGTAATCCAGTTCGATGCGCTGCTGCAGGCGCCGCGCGATGCGCAGGCTTTCCTTCAGCACGCGGCGGTCGATGTCGTTCAACGCGCCGACGTCGATCAGGTTCGGGTTGCCGTCGGCGGCGTCCACCGCCTCCCGGCGGTCGCGCGCGAGCTGCACCTGCAGGCGCAGGAGCTGCAGGTATTCGAAGCCGCCGATCCAGGCTTCGGCCTCATGCGGCGGCACGCCCATCGCGTCGGCCACCGCCTCGAAGCGAGCACGGGTACCGGTGCGGGCCACGCCGTGCGCGAGCGCGTAGAGGCGGGCCGCGTCGACGTAGATCGCGGTGCCGTGCAGCTTGAGGTCGACCACCGACTGTCCGCCCTCATTCTGCGCGTCGATGCCGCCGCGCCAGTTCAGCGCCGGACGGTTGGTGAGCGCGTTGTCGGCCATCTGTTTCATGAAGCGCGCATTGCGTGCGGCATGCCGGGTGACCAGATCGCGCATCGGCGCGGCAAGCGACGCGTCGCCGGCCAGCGGACGGAAGTCGAAGTAGATGCTGGCATTGAGCAGGTCCTCGGGCGCACCCTGGTCGATCCAGTGCTCGAACCGCTCCAGCCACTCGGCCTGCGTTCGGCAACAGTCGGGGTTGCTCGCCATCACATTGCCCTTGCACAGCGGGTAGCCGCAGACATCGAGCGCCTCGTTGACGTCGCGCGCGAAGGCGAGCCAGGCTGGACGGTCGCGTGCCGGATCGTCGCTCGTAAACACGAGGCCGTTGTCCTGGTCGGTCGCGATGGTCTGCTCGCCGCGGCCCTCGCTGCCGAATGCGAGCCAGCACGCGCGCGACATGTCCACGCCATGCTGGGTCGCGGTGAGCATCACCAGCCGCTCGACCAGCACATCGTTCAGATGGCTGATCAGCTCGGTCAGCTGGCGGGCTCGCACGCCCTGCCCCAGCAGGTTGCGGGCGAAACGGCGGATATCGCCGGCCACCACGCGCAGCGTGGCGGCGTCGGGCGCGGCGCGGATGGCCGTGCTGACCTGCTTGAGTGACAGCCGTTGCAGCGCGAACAGGTCGCGCTCGGACAGGACGCTCACCACCCGGCCATTGGCGTCTGTGACGGGCACATGTCGTATCCCCTGGCGCGACATGATCAGCGCCGCGTCCTGCGCGGTGTCGTTGACCGTGAGCGTGGCCACCGGCCGGCTCATGACCGACGAGATCGGTGTGGTCAGCGGCAACTGAGGCAGCGTGACGCGACCCAGGATGTCGTGCCGTGTCAGGATGCCCACCGCGCAGCCGCTGTCGTCCTCGGTCACGAGCACCGAACCGATGCGCTTGTCGTGCATCGTCTTCATCGCCACCTCGATCGGCGTGTCCGGCGACACGGTGCACGCGACCCGGCGCACGAGCTCGCCCAGCGGCGTCTCGAGCGACTGCTCCGACAGCGTCTGCGACGCGAAGGCCACCTGGAGCGACTTGCGCGACAGCTCGAGGAACTGCTGCACGCGGCGGTTGAGGAAGTCGGCGAAGGGTGCGCTGGTTTTCGCGATCACGTGCACGGTCTGCGCCGGCAGCATCAGGCAGAAGGTGTCAGCGGTGGCGGTATAGGTCGACGACACCGCGCGCGCGCCCATCACCGCACCGACCGGGAACAGCTCGCCCGCCTCGTACTCGAAGCCGCCGCTCGACTCGGCCAGGCCGCGGCGGCCGCTGACGCTGCCCCGGCGGACGAAGTACAGGTGGCCGACCGTGCCGCTGGCCGGCGAGAGCACCACTTCGCCGGGCTCGAAGTAGGCCTGGTTGGCTGCGGCGATCAGGCGTTCGACATCCTCGGGTGCCATCTGCGCGAATGGGGCATGCGCCATCAGTTCGGCGCGCAGGTTGGCAATCAGGCTGGGCGAAGGCGTGGCATTCATGACCGCGAGCATAAAAAGGAAAGGCCCCTCGCGGGGCCTTTCGGATGCGCCGGGCTCGACCTGGCGCAATGCTCAGCGATGTTCAGGCACGCGCAGGGGCGGCCTTGAGGTTCGGGTACCGCACGTGCTCGACCAACTCCTGCGTCTCCTTGTTCGGTGCCGGAGTGAACAGGCTGACCAAGAAGATGACGAGGAAGCCCAGCGGCACGCCAAACACGCCCGCCGAGATCGGCTGGATGCCCCACCACAGGCTCACCGGCTCGGTCACGCCGAACAGGGTGCGCATCCACGCATGGTTGTGCACCATGTAGTAGATCGTGATGCCCAGGCCGGCGGCGATACCCGCCACTGCACCCATCGAGCTGGCCCGCTTCCAGAAGATGCCGAGCACCAGCGCCGGGAAGAACGCCGCCGCCGCGAACGAGAACGCCGCGCTCACCAGGAACAGGATGTCGGCCTGCTTGGTGGCGTACACCGTGTAGGCGACCGAGGCCGCTGCCAGTGCGACGACAAGCAGCAGGGCCTTGGAAATGGCCACGCGGCGCGAGGTCGGCGCGTTCGGATCGATCATCTTGTAGTACAGGTCGTGCGACAGCGCGTTGGCGATGGTCAGCAGCAGGCCGTCGGCGGTCGACAGCGCAGCGGCCAGGCCGCCCGCAGCCACCATTCCCGAGATTACGTACGGCAGGCCGCCGATGGCCGGGGTCGCGAGCACGATGATGTCGCCGCCGATC
>JAOUIM010000248.1 GCA_029884035.1 Aquincola sp.
CGCCCTCGCCGACCGTGAAGCCTCCAAGCACCTGTGCATTGGCACCGACGATCACCCCGCGCGCGAGCGTCGGATGCCGCTTGGCTCCCTTGACCAGCGCCGTGCCGCCCAGCGTGACCCCCTGGTAGATCGTGCAGTCGTCGCCGATCTCGGCGGTCTCGCCGATCACCACGCCCATGCCGTGGTCGATGAACACGCGCCGCCCGACCTTGGCGCCGGGGTGGATCTCGATGCCCGTCAGGAAGCGGCCGGCGTGCGAGATGAATCGGCCGAGCCAGCGGAACCCCGCGAGCCAGCACGCATGCGCCCAACCATGGAAGAACAGCGCGTGCAGCCCCGGATAACAGGTGAGCACTTCCCACGTCGAGCGGGCCGCAGGGTCGCGCTCGCGGATGCACGCAATGTTTTCTCGGAGGCGGTCGAACATGGTCGCGCCAGTGTAGGGGTCAATCCGTTTCCCTGCTCGCAGTGATCGCTCTGGCGATGCCGCGCAGGATGTGCACTTCCTCGGCAGTCACCTGCGCGCGGTTGAGCGCCTGGTTCAGGCGCGGCATCAGCTTCTTCGGAGCGCCCGGATCGAGGTAGCCGATCGCCACCAGCACCTCGGCCCAGTGGTCGAGCAACCCCTGCACCGCCCGCGCATCGGCCGGCGAAGCCGGTGCCGTGCGTGGCTGGACCTCGAATCCGCCCAGGGCCAGACGCCACTCGTAGGCGATCAGCTGCACCGCCTGCGCCAGGTTGAGCGACCCGTACCCCGGCGCGGTGGGAATCGACAGGCAGACATGACATCGGTACACGTCGTCGTTGGACAGGCCGAAACGCTCGCCGCCGAACACGAACGCAATGTCGGGCGGCTCGGCGCAAACAGTGGCGAAGTGCGCGCGCGGGGCCTCGGTGCGGGGGCCGAAGTCGCGCGGAGTCATCGCGGTCGCACACACCCAGGTGATGCCCTCCAGCGCCTCGGCCAGCGTCGGCACGGTTCGCGCGCGAGCCAGCACGTCGGTCGCGCCACTGGCCATCGCGACTGCCTCATCGTGCTCGAGCACGTCGGGCCAACGTGGGGAGACGAGCACCAGGTCGTGAAAGCCCATCACCTTCAGCGAGCGCGCGGCCGCGCCCACGTTGCCGGCGTGGCTGGGGTGGACGAGGATGAAGCGGGTCAGACGCATGGGACGCGGCAGGTAAAATCGCGATCACTTCACGGCGTCGTCATTGTCGCCGCCCGCTCTTCCCCCGCCCCGCCGATCGATCCCGCCCCAGGTTGCCATGTCGCACACGCTTCATCCCATGCTCAACATCGCCGTGAAGGCGGCACGCGCGGCCGGATCGATCATCAATCGCGCCGCGCTCGACGTCGAGCGCCTCACGATCACGACCAAGGGCGTCAACGACTTCGTCACCGAGGTCGACCAGGCCGCCGAGGCGGCGGTCATCGAGACCCTCCTCACGGCCTACCCCGGCCACTCGATCCTGGCCGAGGAGTCTGGGCGGCAGCACGGCGCCAAGCACAGCGAATACCTGTGGATCATCGATCCGCTGGACGGCACCACCAACTTCATCCATGGCTTCCCGGTCTATGCGGTGTCGATCGCGCTGGCCTTCCGCGGCAAGATCGAGCAGGCGGTTGTTTTCGACCCGACGCGCAATGACCTGTTCTACGCCAGCAAGGGGCGCGGCGCCTTCCTCAACGACCGCCGGCTGCGCGTGTCCAAGCGCATACGCCTCGCGGAGTCGCTGATCGGCACAGGATTCCCGTTCCGCAAGGGCGACAACTTCCACCGCTACGTCGAGATGTTCGAGCAGGTCATGCAGCACTGCGCCGGCGTGCGCCGCCCGGGCGCGGCGGCGCTCGACCTGTGCTATGTCGCCGCGGGCTGGTACGACGGCTTCTTCGAGACCGGCCTGAATCCGTGGGACGTGGCGGCAGGGTCGTTGCTCATCACCGAGGCCGGTGGTCTGATCGGCAACTTCACCGGCGAGCCCGACTTCCTCTACCAGCGTGAAGCCGTCGCGGGCACGCCGAAGGTCTACGGACAACTCGTGCAGTTGCTCGCGCCGTACTCCAAGGCGATCAAAGCCGAGGAGCCGGCTGCACCACCGGCGCCGACACCCGAAGAAGTGCTGGCGGCGGCGATGGCCGACAGCGCGAGCGGGCCTGCCCCGAGGAAGACAATGCGCGTGAAGAGACCGGCCTCGAGATAGGCGAGGCGCGACCGGTCGCCCTCGATGCACGACCTCTCGGCCCACACGCCGATGATGGCGCAGTACCTGCGCATCAAGGCCGAGCACCCGGACACGCTCGTGTTCTACCGGATGGGCGACTTCTACGAGCTGTTCTACGACGACGCGCGCAAGGCCAACCGCCTGCTCGACATCACGCTGACCACGCGCGGACAGAGCGCGGGCGAGCCGGTGGTGATGGCGGGCGTGCCGGTCCATTCGGTCGAGACCTATCTCGCGCGCCTGATCAAGCTCGGCGAGGCCGTCGCGGTCGCCGAGCAGGTCGGCGACGTGGCTACCGCGAAGGGGCCCGTCGAGCGCAAAGTCACACGCGTCGTCACGCCGGGCACGCTGACCGACAGCGAACTGCTGGCCGAGCGGCGCGACGCGCTGCTGCTCGCGATCGCATGCGATCGCGGCGCCGGCTATGGGCTGGCCTGGCTCGGCCTCGCGAGTGGACGCCTGGGTCTGACCGAGTGTTCGGAGCGCGAGCTGGCGGCGTGGTTGGCGCGGCTCGACGCGGCCGAGATCGTCTGCGCCGACCGCGAGGCACTGCCCGCCGCGGTGCAAACCTGCGGTGCCGCGCTGACGCAGCGGCCGGCCTGGCAGTTCGATGCGGCGCTCGGCGCGCGCAAACTCGCCGCGCAGTTGAAGGTGGCCAGCCTCGCCGGCTTCGCAGCGCAGGACCTGAGGCTCGCGCACGCCGCCGCGGCCGCATTGCTCGCGTTTGCCGAGCACACACAAAGCCACGCGCTGGCCCATGTGCAGTCGCTCGAGGTGCCCCGCAGCAGCGACCTGATCGACCTGCCGCCGACCACGCAGCGCAATCTCGAACTGACGATGACGCTGCGCGGCGAGGGTGCGCCCACGCTGCTGTCGCTGCTCGATGCCTGCGCCACTGGCATGGGCAGCCGCACGCTGCGGCGCTGGCTCGCGCATCCGAGGCGGGAACGCAGCGAGGCGAGCGCGCGCCACGACGCGATCGACCGCCTGCTCGAGCAGGGCTTCGCGCCGTTGCGCGACGCGCTGCGCGGCCTCGCCGACGTCGAGCGCATCGCCGCGCGCATCGCTTTGCGTCAGGTCCGCCCGCGCGAGCTGTCGGGGCTGCGTGAGACGCTTGCAAGGCTGCCGCGCCTGGTGGCTGTAGCGCCCGATGGTGCGGCGTTGCTCGACGAGGCACGCGCTGCGCTGCGACCCGATCCGTCCTTGATGGGACGCCTCGCCGCCATCGCCGAGGATCCGGCAGTCGTGCTGCGCGACGGCGGCGTCATCGCCGACGGCCACGATCCGCTGCTTGACGAGCTGCGCGGCATCACGCGCCATGCAGACGAGTACCTGGTCAAGCTCGAAGCGCGCGAGCGCGAACGCAGCGGCATCCCCAACCTGCGCGTGCAGTTCAACAAGGTGCATGGGTTCTACATCGAGGTGACGTCGTCACACATAGGGAAGGTACCCGTCGACTACCAGCGCCGGCAGACGATGAAGAACGCCGAGCGGTACATCACGCCCGAGTTGAAGGCCTTCGAGGACAAGGCGCTCGCTGCCGAGGAGCGAGCATTGGCGCGCGAGAAGCAGCTGTGGGACACGCTGCTCGACGCGCTGCAGGACCACCTGGCCGCGCTCGGCGCGCTCGCGCGCTCGCTGGCCGCGCTCGACGCACTCGGCGCGCTGGCCGAGCGTGCGTCGACGCTGGGCTGGATCCGCCCGAGCTTCGTGCAGCGTCCCTGCATCGAGATCGAGGCGGGCCGCCACCCGGTGGTCGAGGCGCGCCTGGCGGAATCCGGCGCCGGCGCCTTCATCCCCAACCACTGCCGCCTCGACGCGAAGACCCGCATGCTTGTGATCACCGGCCCCAACATGGGCGGCAAGAGCACCTACATGCGGCAGGTGGCACTGATCGTGTTGCTCGCCTCGATCGGCTCCTTCGTGCCAGCGGCCGCCTGTCGGCTCGGGCCGATCGACGCGATCCACACGCGCATCGGCGCTGCCGACGACCTGGCCAACGCGCAGTCGACCTTCATGGTCGAGATGACCGAGGCGGCGGCGATCGTTCACGCGGCAACCGAACACTCGCTGGTGCTGATGGACGAGATCGGGCGCGGCACCAGCACCTTCGACGGCCTGGCGCTCGCCGGAGCGATCGCGGCCCACCTGCACGAGCGGAACCGCTCGTTCGTGCTGTTCGCGACGCACTATTTCGAGCTGACCGCGTTCCCCGAGAAACACACCGGCGCGCTGAACATGCACGTCAGCGCCGCCGAAGGCCCCGGACACGACATCGTGTTCCTGCACGAAGTGCAGCCCGGACCCGCCAGCAAGAGCTATGGCGTGCAGGTGGCCAAGTTGGCGGGCATGCCCACGGCGATCGTGCGCCAGGCACGTGCGGCACTCGATGCCCTCGAGGCGAACCGTCGAGCGGCCGACGCACAGGTCGACCTGTTCGCTCCACCGCCGGCAGCCGGGGCCACGCCGCACTCGCCGCTCGACGACGCGGTGGCCGACCTCGATCCTGATAGCCTCACACCCCGCGAGGCGCTCGACGCGCTGTACCGCCTCAAGAAACTCCAGCAGGGCCAAACATGACGACCCCCAAGCTCACTTCGTCCGCCGCCCCCCGAGGGGGCGTCAGCGCCCATCGGGCGGCCGGGCGGGCGCTGCCATGACCTACTGCGTGGGCATCCGGCTCGATGCCGGCCTCGTGTTCCTGTCCGACTCGCGCACCAACGCGGGGCTCGATCACATCGCGAGTTTTCGCAAGATGATGATCTACGAGAAGCCGGGCGACCGTTTCATGGTGCTGCTGTCGGGCGGCAACCTGTCGGTGTCGCAATCGGTGCGCGAGATCCTGCAGGTCGAGAAGATCGACGGCGGCGAGGGCCGCGAGGGCGTGACGATCTGGAACTGCGAGAGCCTGTTCGATGCCGCGCGTGTGCTCGGTTCGGCGGTTCGCCGCGTCTACGCACAAGACGGCCCGGCATTGAAGCAGGCGGGCATCGACTTCAACGCCAGCTTCATCCTCGGCGGCCAGATCGGCAACGAGGCGATGCGCCTGTTCCTCGTCTACTCGCCGGGCAACTTCATCGAGGCCACGCGCGAGACGCCCTACTTCCAGATCGGCGAGAGCAAGTACGGCAAGCCCATCCTCGACCGCGTCATCACGCCCGCCACGCGCCTGGACGAGGCGGCCAAGTGCGCGCTGGTCTCGATGGACAGCACGCTGAAGTCCAACCTCAGCGTGGGCCTTCCGCTCGACCTCCTCGTCTACCGCAAGGATGCGCTCGCGAGCGACGACTTCGTCGTCATCGACGACAAGAACCCCTACTTCCAGATGATCCGCAGCACCTGGGGCCAGCGCCTGCGCGAGGTGTTCGAGGGCATCGACGATCCGCAATGGCTGGAGGCCGGGGGCGGCGACACCGCGCACCCGCTGCGCGTGCCCTCGACGCGCTTTCCGCCGATGAAGAAGATCACGACGCCCGACGAGAAGATCGTCTGAGCTGCTCGGCGGTCCGTCGAGGACCCCCCGCTATACTTTCGCATTACCACCACGGCATGCGCGCCGGACGCCGGCGCGGTGCCGCACGAAATGACCAAGTTCGTCTTCGTCACCGGCGGTGTGGTGTCCTCCCTC
>JAOUIM010000249.1 GCA_029884035.1 Aquincola sp.
ATGTCGATGAATGCGCCCGGTGGCACGAGTCCTTTGTCGGGGTGCCGCCAGCGCAGCAGTGCCTCGGCCGAGCGGACGCGTCCCGACCGTGCATCGACGCGCGGCTGGTAGTGCATCTCGAATTCACCGCGCTGGAGCGCCAGGTGCAGGTCGGCGCGCAGCATCGCACGTTCGGTGATGCGCGCGTCCAGCCTGTCCTCGAACCAGGCCGCCTCGCCGCCCCCGCGGAGCTTGACGTCGTACATGGCCATGTCGGCGCGCCGGATCAGGTCGGCCGCATTGTCCGCATGCTCCGGACAGCGCGCCATGCCGATGCTCGCGCCGATGGAAAGGGTGCGTCCGTGCAGCGCGATCGGTGTCGCCAGCCGCACCAGGATCGAGCCCGCGAGCGCCTCCACCTCGTCGCGGGGGCGGCCGCTCACGAGGACGAACTCGTCGCCGCTCGGTCGCGCGACCAAGGTATCCGCAGGCACGCATGCGCGCAGCCGGCGGGCCACGATACTCAGCAGCTCGTCGCCTGCCTGATGGCCCATCGAATCGTTGACGTCCTTGAATCGATCGAGATCGACGAACAGCAGCGACAACACCGACTCGCCGGCATGTGCCACCTCACGATCGAGATGTTCGAGCAGCCCGGCACGGTTGGCCAGGCCGGTCAGGCTGTCGCGGGTCGCGCGCTCGACGAGGCGTTGCTCGCGGTCTGCAGCGGCGAGCGCCACGCGCACCCGGTCGCGCAGCTCGTCGATCTCCTGGACGATCGACGCCAGCGAGATCGGCGCACCGTCCACACCGAGCACCAGCAACGCCAGCGCCTCGCCGCCGCTGCGCGCCCACTGGACGTAGACATTCTCGCAAGGACCGCCGAGCACCTGCGCCAGCCAGCGCGGCTGCGGGTCGCAGCGGGACAAGGCCTCCCCCTGGCTCGGTACGGATTCGACAGCGTCCGTGCGGGCCAGATTGATCACGCGCATGCTCTCGTCGGGGTGATGGACGCGTGCCAGTGAGCGCGCTTCGCGATCGAACTGGACGATCGACACCTGGGCGCCAGGGATCAGCTGCTGCAGTCGCCGCGCCACCTGTTGCAGGATGCGTGCGATGTCGAGCCCATTGAGGATCTCGCGGTCGATCGACGACTGCACCTGCATCGCCTCGATTTGCCGGCCGATGCGCGCGGCCATGTCGTTGAACGACCGCGCGAGCTCGCCGAACTCGTCCTGCGCCTCATCCGGCACGCGCGCCGTGTAATCCTGCGCCGACAGGCGGCGCGTGCCGGCAGCCAAGCGCTCCAGCGGCACCATCGTGCGACGGACCTGGACGAGGCTCAGCATGACCACGAACAGCACGCTACCCAGCGTGCCCAGTGCGGTCATTCTCGCCAGTGAGATACCTCCGGGCATCGATCTCTCGCGCACCTCGCCGACGTTCACCAGCGTCCAATCCGCGACACCGAAGTCCGAGCGCAGGAACAGGTTCCAGCCGGTGCGCCAACCGAACGTACCGTCGGGTGCCTTGCTGCGGTGTGCAGCCAGGTCGACGGCTATCGGGCAGAACAAGACGCGCCCGCCCCCGTCGAGCACACAGATGCGCTCGCCGGTGGCGTCTGCGCCGAGCTCGCCGAAGAGGTACGCCCGGTCGATCTCGGCCATCCATACAGCGTTGGGCGACTCGGGTGTGCGCAGCGTCATCAGAACCGGCGGCGGCGCCTCACCCTCCCCTTGTTCGCCCACCACCAGACGAGCGTCCCCGATGGCTGCGCCCGTGTTGTCCAGCGCGACCAGGTGCCGCCAGCGCTGCCAGAGCGCCGTGCTTCCGGCCCTGACGTTACCGTCAAGACCCACAGCCGCCATGTCGGCCAACACCCTGCCGCGGCGGTTGCCGATGCGCGTTTCGATGTCGGCTTCGCCGGTGCGGGCCAGGATGCCGAGCACGGTGCGCGCCACCAGCAGGTTGTCGAGCAGCGCGAGTCCCGCGTACTTGGTAGCCTGCACCCGCTGGCGCTGCTCTTGCGCAGCGAAATGCTCGCTCAGTGCGTCGTGGGCCGACGCGCCGAACAGCACGATCGGCCCGGCCGCCGCGATCAAGAGGGTCCAGAAGATCCGGCGCCCGGCGCGGCTCGCAAGAAAGAGGCCTTCGATCTTCATGCGGCGCCGCCCGATCAGTAGTCGGTGGCGACCCCGACGAAGGCTCCGTTGTTGGCCCGAACGATGTCGTCGGCGCTGCTGACCGCCGTCAGCGGCGGCACTGAAGCGCCGTCGGGTCCGCGGCTGTAGAGATCGAAGTCGGTGTTGAGCGGCACCAGCGAGTGGTCCTTGCGCGCTGCGCCACGGTTGCGCCCGCCATCCAGCGGCAGGTACGCATACGGACGCCCCCAGGGATCGAGCGGGGCACCCAGGCCGGCGTCGGCGAGCGAATTCGGATAGGTCTGGGCATCGAGCTGGTAGCGCCCGATCGTCGCGGACATCATCACAATGTCCTTGCGGGCCTGGTCGATCCTGACGCGTTGCTGGTACGACGCCCACGACGGCAATGCAATCGCCGCCAGTACCGCCACGATGCCCACCGTGACCATCAGCTCGATCAAGGTCACGCCGCGCACCCAGCGCCTGCCATCGGAGTTCTTCGCAGCCACGGTCGATTTCAGTCCAGAGCCCTCTGCCGCGGATTGTCTACAGCGCGGTCGCGCCAAGCCCGCGAGTTGTGCACGGTTTCTTACAGAGTTGTCACAAGGCGACCCTGGGCGTGCACCATTCACGGGCGCGACACCCTTTGGCGATAAGTACCTCTGGCCTGCCAACGACAGGCACTGCCCGACGCACACACCCTGACTGCGATCAAGCCAGGCGCAGATGCTTCACGCCGGCTTAATCGAAAGCGCTCATAGTGGATATGGGAGCATCTGATGAAACGGGCGGAGCCGAGCAATCTGACCCGCGCGGCAGCGATACCGGTGCCGGACGCGCGTGCGGGGCGCCTGCGGCTGAGTTGCGTCGTCCCGGCGTGGAACGAGGCCGATAGCCTGGGCCCCTTGCTGCTGCAGCTCGAGCCAGTGCTCGCTGCGTGTGCCGATGAGTGGGAGATCGTGCTCGTCGACGACGGCAGCACCGACGCCACGCAGCAACTGTTCGACGCCTGGGAGCGCCGCCCCGGCCTTCACATGCTCACGCTGTCGCGCAACTTCGGCAAGGAAGCGGCGCTGATGGCCGGCCTCGCGGCGGCCCAGGGCGACGTGGTGATCACGATGGACGCCGACCTGCAGCATCCCCCGGCGCTGATCGAGCGCTTCGTCACCCACTGGCGCGCGGGCGCGGAAGTCGTCTATGCGGTGCGCGCGGACCGCCGTGACGAGTCGCGATTCAAGCGCTGGGGCACGCATCTGTTCTACAAGCTGGTCAACGGCACCGGCCGCTTCGACGTGCCCGAGGACGCCGGCGACTTCCGCCTGATGGATCGGCGGGTCGTCGACGCGCTGCTCGCGCTGCCCGAGCGCAACCGCTTCATGAAGGGGCTGTACGCCTGGGTGGGCTTCCGAAGCGTGGCCGTGCCCTACGAGGTTGCGCCGCGGCAGCACGGCGCATCGCACTTCGGCGCCCGGCAGCTGTTCAAGCTGTCGCTGGTCGGCCTGACCGCATTCACGACCTGGCCGCTGCGCGCGGTGAGCTTCGTCGGCATCGTGCTGGCGATGCTGGCTTTCGGTTACGGGTTGATGCTCGTCGTCGAACACCTGCTGTTCGGGCACCAGGTGTCGGGCTGGACGACGATCGTGGTCGGCCTGATGTTCCTGTCCGGCGTGCAGCTGGTCTCCCTCGGCGTCGTCGGCGAGTACGTCGGACGCATCTTCGAGGAGGTCAAGGGCCGCCCGCTGTACCTGGTGCAGCGTGAGCGCGGCGTCGGCCTGGCCGCGCTGCGGCGGTGACCGCCCGCTCTTGGCGCCGCTGGGGCGGCCCGATGGGCCTGGCGGCTGTCGCCGCAGTGCTCCTCGTGCTGCTCGCCGCGTGGCGGCCGCTGATGCTGCCCGACGAGGGCCGCTACGTGGGCGTCGCGTGGGAAATGCTGCGCTCGGGGCGATGGGCGGTGCCCACGCTCAACGACCTGCCCTACTTCCACAAGCCGCCACTGTTCTACTGGATCACCGGTGCCGCGATGGGCGTCGGCGGCCTGCATCCGCTCGCGGCGCGAACCGCCTCGCTGGCCGCGGCGGGTTTGCTCGCCTGGGGCCTGTACCGCTTCACGCGGCGCTGGGCCGACGCCGCGCTCGCGCCCTGGGTGCTTGTCGCGCTGGCGACGCAGCCGCTGTTCTTCGGCGGCGCGCAGTTCGCCAACCTCGACATGCTGGTGGCCGCCTGCATCAGCCTCTCGGTCCTCGCCTTCGCCCATGCGGCGCTTCGGCTCGAGGCCGGGCAGCGCGCCGGGCCGTGGTGCTGGGTCGGCCATGTCGCCGCCGCGCTGGGAGTGCTTGCCAAAGGGCTGATCGGTGTCGTGCTGCCGGTGCTGGTGATCGGCCTGTGGCTGCTCGCGCGGCGACGGCTGGCCATCCTGCGCGGTCTCGCATCGGCAAGCGGTACGCTGCTGTTCGCCATCATCGCGCTGCCGTGGTTCATCGACATGCAACTGCGCTTCGATGGCTTCTTCGACTATTTCTTCGTCGTCCAGCAGGCCCAGCGCTTCGCCGCCGGCGGCTTCAACAACGCGCAGCCGTTCTGGTTCTACCTCCCTGTCGTGGCCGGCTTGGCCCTGCCGTGGACGCTGTGGGCTGGACCGCTGTTCACGCGGGGCTACTGGTCCGACGCGCAGCGTGCGCCGCTTCGCGGCCTGATGGCGGCGTGGCTCGGCGTCGTCTTCTTGTTCTTCTCGATGCCGCAGTCCAAGCTCATCGGCTACATGTTGCCGCTGTCCGCACCGCTGGCGTGGTTGCTGGCCGATGCGGCGCGCACGCACGTCGCTCAACGGCTCACGCGCGCGGCTTGGCCGCGCGCCTCCGCGCTGACCGGTGCCGCACTCTGCGCGGTTGCCGGCGTCGTGCTGCTCGTCGCCAAGCCGTCGGACAGCCGCGCCGTGGCGCAGGCGCTCGTCGACGGGCGGCGCCCCGGCGATCCCGTGATCTTCGTGGGCCAGTACCCCTTCGATCTGCCGCTGCTCGCACGGCTGCGCGAGCCGGTGACCGTGGTCGAGGCTTGGAGCGATGCGTCGGTGACCGCGCGGGACAACTGGCGCAAGGAACTCGCCGACGCATCGAAGTTCGCGGCACCCGCCGCCCGTGCCCGGCTCGCGCCGCCGGAGTCGCTCGAGCCCTTGCTGTGCGCCTCGCGCGTCTCGTGGGTGGTGGCTGCCGCGGATGGCCCGATGTTGCCCGCCTGGTTGCGTCGGCTGCCGCCCTTGGCGGGCGCCGCTCGCATCGCCGTATGGCGCGTCGACTCGGGCGAACTCGCTGCCCTCAGTCCGCCACCCTGCCCTCGAACGCCCAATGACGGCCCAGCTGATAGGTGACGATCGCCACCGCGAGCAGAACCAGCACCAGCGCGACGTCGAACCGCAGCGGCGTGAAGTGCAGCAGCAGCGCGTAGGCCGTCTCGTTGAGCGCCAGGCCCCCCAGCGACACGATGACGAAACGGCGCACCGCGCGCGCCACGGGCGCCTGGCGGCTGGCGAACGTGCCCCAGCGATGACCCGCAAACGAGACGACGAAGGCGACGCACCAGCCGGCCACATTGGCCAGCAGCGGCGCCGCGCGCCATCCGTGCACCAGCGCGAGCACGACACCCCAGTGCACGGCAGCCGCCGCACTGCCGACCAGCACGAACACCAGCCAGCGCGCT
>JAOUIM010000250.1 GCA_029884035.1 Aquincola sp.
GTAATCGAGCACTTCGTCGAGCTTGTCGGCTCGCGGCGTCGACTGCGACAGCGGCACGTACAGGTCGACATTGATCAGCACGCGCTGCTCGCCACGCTTCTCGAATTCATGCACGCCGATGTTGATCCAGACCTCGTAGTTGCGCAGGAACAGGCGTCGGCAGTCGCGCAGTGCGGGATGGCTCAGCAAGGTCAGGCTCATGGGCGTGGCTTCAGGAAGGCCACGTCACGTGGCTGGTGGGCGAGGTGCTGGCCGCCATCGACGACCAGCGTGGTGCCGGTGATTGCCGGCGACTCGATGACGAAGCGCACCGTGCGTGCCACATCCTCGGGCGTCGACGACCGGCCGAGCGGGGTCATGCGGTGCGCGGCCTTGAACCCGGCAGCGTCCATTGCCGTGCCCGACACCAGCGTGACCCCGGGGGCGACACCCGCGACACGCACCTGCGGCGCGAGCGCCATCGCGAGCATCGTGGTCGCGGCTTCGAGCGCGGCTTTGGACAGCGTGTACGAGAAGTAGTCGGGGTTCGGGTTCCACAGTTTCTGGTCGGACAGGTTCACGACGCAGCCGACCTCGGTGCATCCGGCGAGGTGACTGGCCAGCGCCTGCGCGAGCAGCACCGCCGGCGCGGTGTTGGCGCGCCAGTGCGCGTCCATCGACGCGTGGGAGAAGCCCGCTGCATCGTCGTACTCGAAGTGCGACGCGTTGTTGACGATCGCGTCGAGCCGGTGCAGGCGCGAGACGACCGCCGGCACGAGGGTCCGGCACGACGCTTCGTCGCTCAGGTCAGCGGCGAAGCACTCGGCCCGCACCCCGATCGCCCGCGCTTCGGCGGCCAGCGCGTGCGCCTCTTCGGCCGAGCGCCGGTAGTGCAACGCCAGGTCGAAGCCTGCACCTGCCAGTTCGAGCGCAATCGCGCGGCCGATGCGGCGCGCGGCACCGGTCACGAGTACGGTCGGGCGGGAGGGGGTGGGCGGGGTCATTCCTACAATCGGTGCATGCATGACGCGCGCGAGGGTGACAGTGTATTGGCCGGGGTCATCCGGCGTGCGATCGATGCGACAGGCGGCTGGCTGCCGTTCGACCGCTTCATGGCCTTCGCGCTGTACGCACCGGGCCTCGGCTATTACGCGCGCACGGGCACCATTCTCGGCCCGTCGCCGGCCGACGGCAGCGACTTCAGCACTGCCCCCGAGATGAGTGCCCTGTTCGGCACCACGCTCGCGCGCCAGGTTCGGCAGGTGCTCGACGCGACCGGGACCGAAGAGCTCTGGGAGTTCGGGGCCGGCACCGGAGCGCTGGCCGAGCAGCTGCTTCAGTCACTCAGCGAGCGCGTGCGCCGCTACACCATCGTCGACGTGTCGGGTGCGCTGCGCGCACGGCAGCGCGAGCGCCTGGCGCCTTTCGGCGACCGCGTTCAATGGGTCGACGCGCTGCCCGAGTCGATGTACGGCGTGGTGATCGGCAATGAAGTGCTCGATGCGATCCCGGTGCAGTTGCTCCACTTCGATGGCGCCGGCTGGTTCGAGCGCGGCGTCGTGCGTGCGGGCGAGCGCTTCGCATTTGCCGACCGGCCGACGGTGTTGCGGCCGCCAGTGGACGCGCCGTTCGTGCCAGACACCACCACCGAGATCCACCCGCAGGCCGAAGCCTTGGTGCGAACGCTCGCCGACAGGCTGCAGTGCGGCGCGGCCTTCTTCATCGACTATGGTTTTCCCGACTCCGAGTACTACCTGCCCGAGCGGCGCGGCGGCACGCTGATGTGCCACCGTGGCCACCGCGCCGACGGTGATCCGCTCGCCGACGTGGGCGCGAAGGACATCACCGCGCATGTGAACTTCAGCGGCATCGCGCTGGCGGCGCAGGACGCCGGCTTCGAGGTGCTCGGCTATACCTCGCAGGCGCACTTTCTTTTCAATTCTGGCATTGGCGAGGCGCTCGAGCGCGCCCAGTCGCGCGGCGATTGGCCGGCGCTGGCGGCCGCGCAGCGGCTCGTCACCGAGCACGAGATGGGCGAGCTGTTCAAGGTGCTCGGCCTCGTCAAGGGCGCCCCCGCATTCGAGGCCCTGGGCTTCTCGGCAGGCGACCGCAGCCACCGGTTGTAGGCATGCGCTGGCTGATCGTCTTCGTGCTCGCCTTCGTGCTGTTCAACTTCCTCGCGGGTTGGTTGAAGCACATCGGCCTGGGCCGCCTGCCGGGCGACTTCAGCTTTCGCTTTCGCGGCAAGGAGTACTACGTGCCGCTGGCCAGCAGCGTGCTGCTGAGCCTGCTCGCGATGGTGATCGGCCTGCTGTTCTGACGGCGCGCCCGGCGCGGTGGCGTCAGCTGGAGATCTTCCAGTGGTGCTGGCACTTGCGGCAGCACACCATCACCGTGCCCTCGTGCGTGTCCTCGCTCTCGAGCGTGAAGCTGCCGTAGAACTTGCACTGCGGACAGTCGGCCTGGTTGGCCGTCATTTCGGCGTGGTTGAGGAAGTACAGATAGCGCCGCAGCGCCCAGATGCCCACGGCGGCGAACAGCCCGATCGCCGCGATGTCCACCGCCTGATCGAACCACGAGCGATTGCGACCCATCGCTTCGAACGCCGCGAACACGCCGATCATGCAGAGGAAGGTCAGTACCAGGTGCGCGTGGCTCTGCAGCAGTTCCCGCTCGTACCACGTGCGAAAACCATGCTTGCGGATGCCGTCGGCCAACTTCACGGCCAGAATGTTGGCACAGGCTGGCCTGGCTTGCAGGCTGTGTTCAGGCGGTGCCGAAATGACGCTCGAGAGCCGCCAGGCGGGCCCGCCGCACCGCCTCGCCCACGGCCGGCCCGCTGGCACCGCCGGCTGCGGCAGCGGCCGCGGCGGCCGTTGCATCGACCGCCAGCACTGCCGCCAGCGCAGCACCGAGGCGCTGGCGCGGCGCATAGGCGTCGTTCTCGAGACCGAGTCGCCCGCGCGCATCGCACTCGCAGGCGAGCAAGGCCTGCTCGAAGCGCGCCGGCCGGCGCAGGGCGTCGGCGCGCTCGAGCAGGCGCAGAACCGCCGCGGCATCGAGCGTTGCGCTGCGATGGATGTTGCCGTGCTCCCGCGCGACCAGGCGTCCCAGTTCGCCGCACTCGGCAGGCACCCGCAGGCGCTGTGCCAGGCGCTCCGCGAGCCGTTCACTGCGTGCCTCGTGGGCGACGTGGCGCGGCCACTGCTCCCTGGGCGTGCGGCCCTTGCCGAGATCGTGCACCAGGCACGCGTAGCGCACCGGCAGCGTTGCGGCCAGGCGCGCGGCCATGTCGAGGACCATGCCCAGGTGAACGCCGCTGTCGACCTCGGGATGGTGCTCGACCGGCTGAGGCACGCCGTACATCGCATCGACCTCTGGCAGCACGCGTTCGAGCGCGCCGCAGTCTCTGAGCACCGCGAGCATGCGGCTGGGCCGCGCTTCCATGAGCCCGCGCGACAGCTCCTGCCAGACACGCTCGGGCACCAGCGCATCGACCTCGCCCTGTTCGACCATGCGTGCGGCCAGCACCATCGTCTGCGGTGCGACGTGGAAGTGCGGCCAGCGCGCTGCGAATCGCGCCAGGCGCAGGATGCGGACCGGATCCTCGGCGAAGGCGTCGCAGACGTGGCGCAGCACGCCCGCCCGCAGGTCGGCCTCACCGCCAAACGGATCGATCAGGCGGCCGTGCTCGTCCTCGGCGATCGCGTTGATCGTGAGGTCGCGCCGTTGAAGGTCCTCCTCGAGCGTGACCGCCGGGTCGGCGTGGACGACGAAGCCGCGGTAGCCCGGCGCCGACTTGCGCTCGGTGCGCGCGAGCGCGTACTCCTCGTGGGTGATCGGGTGCAGGAAGACCGGGAAGTCGCGCCCGACGGGTGTAAAGCCCTGGGCCAGCATCTGCTCGGGCGTGGCGCCGACCACGACCCAGTCACGGTCGCCATGCGCGATGCCCAGGAGGCGGTCGCGCACCGCGCCACCGACTTGGTAGACCTTCACTTCAGCGCGCCCACCGCGCTTCGCGCACGCGGCGGCGGATCAAGCTGGCGCGGTTCCGGCTTCGCTGCCCTTTTGGTGTCGCCCCTGGACGGGGTGGCGGCGCCCAGGGCGATCCGGGCCCGGGTGTCATCCCCGCCCAGCGGTGGCCCGCAGCGCGTCGAGCCTCGTGCGGCCGTCGGTGTGGCCCAGGTAGCCGGGGGCCACGCTGGCGAGCGACGCCGGCGCGATGTCAAGCGATTCGAGCCCCGGCAGCGTGCCGCTGGCGACGTTGGGCACCCGCATCGAGTCCAGGTTGTCGCGCGACATCATCGGCGTGCCAGGCAGCCGTTCCATCGCAAGGGCCTGCAGCCGGCCCAGGGCCATCGGCAACGGCAGCACGGGGCGCTCATGGCGCGACCAGCGGCCCGACAGGCGCACCAGTTCACCGAGCGTCACGACGTCGGGACCGGCGCATTCGATCGTCTGGCCGATCGTCTGCGCGCGCTGCAGGCAGCGCACGATCGCTTCGGCCACGTCTTCGACCCACACGGGCTGGAAGCGCGTGTCCTGACCGGCGAGCGGCATCACCGGGAACACGGCCTGCAGCGTCGCGAACAGGTTCAGGAAGCGGTCGTCGGCGCCGAAGATCACCGATGGACGAAGGATCGTCAGCTCGAGCGGCGCCGCCTTCAGCGCGGCTTCGCCCGCGGCCTTGCTGCGCAGGTAGCGCGACGGCGCATCGCTGGCCACGCCCAGCGCACTGACGTGGACGAAGCGGCGGATACCGACCGCCTGGCACGCGCGGGCCAGGCGCCGCGGCAGCACCGCGTGCACCTGCTCGAACTCGCGCTGGCTACCATGCAGGATCGCGATCAGGTTGACCACCGCGTCGCAGCCCGACAGCACGCGCACCAGCGCGGTGTCGTCGTGCACGTCGGTCACGCGCACTTCGACACCCGGCAGCACGCGCACCGGATTGGCATGCATCGCGCGCCGCGTCGGCACTACCAGGGTGCTGGTGGCGCCGCCGCCGCTCGCGCGCACCAGCTGCTCGCACACCGATCGGCCGACGAAGCCGGTGCCGCCCAGCACCGCGATGCGTCGGGGAATGACGGCGGTCATGGCAATTCCTTGTCGGGCGGGGCTGCGAGCGTATCGCGCGGCCCGATCATTGCGCCCAGCCGCGCCTTGAGCGAGGGCAGCAGCAGCGCGCGCGGCGGTGGCAGCGGCGGCGGGGTGACCACCGCGACGACGTCACTGGTTGCCGCGGCCGTCGGCGACGCGGTGGCGGACAGGTCCGAGGCGCCGACCGGGGCCGATGTGGCCTGTGCCTGCGCTGAGGCAGCCGACGCTTCGACCGCCGCTGCGGGCTGCGATGACGCCGCTTCGGATGCCCCGGCCGACGCTGGGCCGCTGGCCGGCAGCATCGCCACCGGGATGACGGCCGAGGCCGGGCCGACGGGCACGGATGCCAACGGTGGCGGTGGCGGCAGCGCCGCGGGCGACTGCTTCTTGCCCGCCAGCAGCGCGGCGTATACGGTCGCGTTGGACAGCACCTTCTTGACGTAGTCGCGTGTCTCCGCGAACGGGATGTTCTCGGCCCAGATCGCCGGCTCGACGGTCGCGCCCTCGCGCCAGCGTCGCGGCCGGTTGGGGCCTGCGTTGTAGGCGGCTGCGGCCATGGCCTGCGAACCGTCGAAATCGTCGAGCACGAGCTTGAGGTAGGTGGTGCCGAGCCGCAGGTTGGTGCCGCGATCGGTGATCTGGTCGTTCGTGTAGGGCAGGCCGATCTTGCGCGCCGTCCAGCGCGCGGTGGACGGCATGAGCTGCA
>JAOUIM010000008.1 GCA_029884035.1 Aquincola sp.
GTCGGCGCGCTGCGCGTTGGCGGCCTCGACCTTGCGCATGCGCACGCAGTCGCGGTGATTGGCGAAAACTGCCGCCTGGCACACGCGCTTGAGGCAGCGGTGCAGCGCAACGAGATGGCGGCCTTCGCATTGCTCGCGCGGGCTGAGCTGCACGGCATCCGGCGGATCCGGCTCGGCTGCGGCAGGAACCGCGGTCGCGTTCGAGGCGGCCGCGTCGATCGACGGCTCGTCGCGAGCCTTGTCGCGCCGCTGCTTCGCCTGCCGAGCCTGCGATACCGGCGCAGCCACGACGGGAAGCGTCGTCGCAGGCGCTGCGACAGCGAGCACCGCCGAGGAGGCGACTTCCTTCATGTCAGACTGGATGGCCCCTGTCGGCGCCGCTTCGCTGGCGGCCGCCGCCGGCGCCGCGGCGACCGATGGCGCAGTAGTGATCGCTGCAACCACGGGCTCGGCAGCCGGCTGCGGCGTGTTCAGCCGCCATGCGGCCACGGCCACGCCAGCAATTACCATCGCCGCCGCGGCGATGGGCCAGCGCGGTGCTCGGCGATGGGCAGCGGGCACTGGCGGCGCCATCGTCACACGGTGCTGGACGATCGTCGGCGCCTGTGCGTTGAGGGGGGCCTCCTGCGGCTGAACCGCGGTCCTCTCCCATGGCACTGACGGCGGCGCTGTCACCGCAGGCAGGGGCATCGGCGGCACCGGGGCCGCGGCAGCTCCGGCGAGCACCTCACGCAGCGCGGCGACGTTCTGCGGCCGATGTTCCGGCCGTGGCGCCATCATCCAGTCGACGATCTGCAGGAAGCCCGTGGACATTGCGCGTCGCGGCTGCGACGCGAGCAGATGATGGTCGGTGCCGAGCGCGCGGGCAGTCGCGGGCTGCGGTGCCTGGCCGGTCACGACGAAGTGCAGCGTCGCGCCCAGCGCATACAGGTCGGTCCACGGTCCCTGCCGCAGGCCGGTGGCCTCGGCGTACTGCTCGATCGGCGCATAGCTCGGCTTCAGGATCGCGGTCAGCGTCTGACTGCGGTCGCTGATCACGCGTCGCGCGGCGCCGAAGTCCAGCAGCACCGGCCGGCCATCGTCACCGACGAGGATGTTGTCCGGCGCGATGTCGCGGTGGAACACCTCCTGCGCATGCAGGGTTTCGAGAGCGCCGAGCATCGGCTCGAGCAGGCGGCGCAGCCACGGCTCCGAGGGCGACTCCGACATGCCCTGGCGCAGTGCCTTGAGGGTGCGGCCGCGGTACAGCGGCATCACCATGTAGGCGGTGCCGTTGGCCTCCCAGAAGCGATGGGCCTTGACCAGCGATGGGTGGTCGAAGCGCGCCAGCAGCCGTGCCTCGTTGACGAAGGACTTCAGGCCCAGCGCGAAGGTCTCGGCATGCCCTTGTGACAGCACGCTGACATGCAGCGTCGCGCTGCGCGCGGCCAGTGCGCCGGGCATGTACTCCTTGATCGCGACATCGCGCTCGAGCGCATGGTCGAACGCGTGGTAGACGATTCCGAAGCCACCGACGCCGATGACGGCGCGGATCTCGAACTCGCCCAGGCGCTGCCCGACGGGCAGCGCGTGGTGCGCGTCGGCGGGCGGGGTGGTGGCGGACATGGTCGATCGAGCTTACGACGCCGACCGCGTGCGACCCGACGTGTCGCGATGTGACGGGGGCGCACAACGTGACCTCTTTCTCGCGCGCCCGCGCCGCGGGCCCGTGCCCGCAGCCGAGCGGGCCAGGCCTGCACCGCGGTCGCTACTCGACGAACAGCAGCGCAGGCGTTTCCAGGTAACGCCGCAACGCCTGCACGAACTGCGCAGCGTCGACGCCGTCGACCACGCGGTGGTCGAACGAGGACGACAGGTTCATCATCGAGCGCGCCACCACGGCACCGCCACGCAACACCGGACGTTCGACGATGCGGTTGACCGCCACGATGGCGACCTCGGGGCGGTTGATCACCGGCGTGGAGACGATGCCGCCGAGCGCGCCCAGGCTGCTGATCGTGACCGTCGAGCCGCTCAGCTCGGCGCGCGTGGCGGTTCCTGCGCGTGCCGCGTCGGCCAGGCGCGTCACCTCGGTGGCCATCGCCCACAGGTCGAGCGCCTCCGTGTGCCGGACCACCGGCACCACGAGGCCGTTGCGCGTCTGGGTCGCGATGCCCAGATGCACCGCGCCGTAGCGCGTCACGACGCCGGTGTCGTCGTCGAAGCGCGCATTGATCTGTGGAAACTCCCGCACCGCGCGCACCAGCGCCCGCATCAGCAGCGGCAGCAGCGTCAGGCGGCCGCGCTCTTCGGCCCAGCGTGCGTTCAGCGTCGCGCGCAGCGACTCGACCTCGGTGACGTCGACTTCCTCGACGTAGCTGAAATGCGGAATGCGGCGCTTGGACTCCTGCATCTGGATCGCGATACGGCGGCGCAGCCCGATCACCTTGACCGTCTCCTCGTCGCTGCGTGCCTCGCCGCGGGACATCGCGGGGCGCGTGGGCGTTGCCACGGGCCGTGGACCGCGGGCCGCCGCCGCTGCGTCGAGGTCGGCCTGCGTGATGCGACCGGCCGTGCCGCTGGGCGCCACGCCTTTCAGGTCGATGCCAAGCTCCCACGCACGTCGACGCACCGACGGCGAGGCGATCGGGCGCTCGGCTCGCGGGGGCGCAGCTTCGTCGGCCGGCAATGCCGCCGCAACGCGCGCCACGACCGGGGCGCGATCGTCGACGGCGGCGGGGGGGGCGGCGGCCACCGGAGGTGGCGGCCCGACCGCGGGCGCCTTGCGCGCCGGCACCGGCGCAGCCACCCCAGCCTCGACCTCGATGCGGATCAGCTCGCTGCCCACGGCAAGCATCTGGCCGACCTCACCGCCCAGCGCGACGACGCGGCCGGCCACCGACGACGGAATCTCGACGCTCGCCTTGTCGGTCATCACGTCGGCCAGCGCCTGGTCCTCGGCGACCACATCACCGGGAGCCACATGCCAGGCGACCAGCTCGACCTCGGCAATCCCCTCGCCCACGTCGGGCACCTTGATCACGCGCAGGCCCGCCATCTCAGTTCTCCATCGTGCGGCGCAGTGCTGCCGCGACGCGCGTCGGCCCCGGGAAGTAGGCCCACTCCAGCGCGTGAGGGTAAGGCGTGTCCCAGCCGGTCACGCGCTCGATCGGTGCTTCGAGGTGATAGAAGCAGTGCTCCTGCACCAGCGCGGCGAGCTCGGCACCGAAGCCGCTGGTGCGGGTCGCCTCGTGAACGATCACGCAGCGACCGGTCTTCTTCACCGACGCCATGATCGCCGGAAGGTCGAGCGGCCACAGGCTGCGCAGGTCGACGATCTCGGCATCGACGCCACTCTCGATGGCTGCGGCCTCGCTGACGAAGACCATGGTGCCATAGGTCAGCACGGTGACGTCGCGGCCGGTGCGGAACACCGCGGCGGATTCCAGCGGCACCGCGTAGTGGCCCTCGGGCACTTCGCCCAGCGCGTGCTGCGACCACGGCACGACGGGCCGCTCGTGGTGGCCGTCGAAGGGGCCGTTGTACAGGCGCTTGGGCTCGAGGAAGATCACCGGGTCGTCGCACTCGATCGACGCGATCAGCAGGCCCTTGGCGTCGTAGGGGTTGCTCGGCATCACGGTGCGTATGCCACACACATGCGTGAACAGCGCCTCCGGGCTCTGGCTGTGCGTTTGCCCGCCGTAGATGCCGCCGCCGCAGGGCATGCGGATCGTGATCGGCGCGCTGAAGTCACCCGCTGAGCGGTAGCGCAGCCGCGCTGCCTCGGACACGATCTGGTCGGACGCCGGGTAGAAGTAATCGGCGAATTGCACCTCCACCACCGGCCGCAGGCCATAGGCAGCCATGCCGATGGCCGTGCCGACGATGCCGCCTTCGGAGATCGGCGCATCGAACACGCGCGAGGTGCCGTACTTGGCCTGCAGGCCGTCGGTGCAGCGGAACACGCCGCCGAAGTAGCCGACATCCTGGCCATACACCACGACGTTGTCGTCGCGCTCGAGCATCACGTCCATCGCCGAGCGCAGCGCCTGGACCATCGTCATGCGCGCCATGCTCAGCCTTCCTGTGGCGGCTTCGCGGCCTGGTGGCTTTGCCACTCGGCACGAGCTTGGCGCAACTGCTCCTGCAGGTGCGCCGGCATGTCACGGTAGACGTCCTCGAACATCGACTCGATCGGCGGCACGTGGTTGTCGATCAACGTGCCGCCGTAGCGCTCGGCCTGCTTGAGCGCCGCGGCGACCTCGGCCTCGAGCGCCTTCTGCGTGCGCGCGTGCTCCGCGTCGGACCAGGCTCCCAGCCCGACCAGGTGCCGCTTGAGGCGCTCGATCGGGTCGCCGAGCGGAAAGTGCACCCAGTCGTCCGCTGGCCGGTAGCGCGACGGATCATCGGCGGTCGAGTGCGCACCGGCGCGATAGGTGATCCATTCGATCAGCGTCGGACCGAGGTTGCGGCGCGCGCGCTCGGCCGCCCAGCGCGAAGCGGCCAGCACGGCCAGGAAGTCGTTGCCGTCCACGCGCAGCGACGCGATGCCGCAGCCCACGCCGCGCGCGGCGAAGGTCGTGGCCTCGCCGCCAGCGATCGCCTGGAACGTCGAGATGGCCCACTGGTTGTTGACCACGTTCAGGATCACCGGCGCGCGGTAGACATGCGCGAAGGTCAGCGCGGTATGGAAATCGGCCTCTGCGGTCGAACCGTCACCGATCCAGGCCGAGGCGATGCGCGTGTCGCCCTTGATCGCCGAGGCCATGGCCCAGCCCACGGCCTGGATGAACTGGGTGGCCAGGTTGCCGCTGATCGAGAAGAAGCCGGCGCGCTTGTACGAGTACATCACCGGCAGCTGGCGGCCGCGCATCGGGTCGCGCTCGTTGCTCATCAGCTGGCACATCATCTCGACCATCGGGATGTCGTCGCGCGCCAACAGCAGGCCTTGCTGGCGGTAGGTCGGGAAGCACATGTCGCCGGGCTCGATCGCCAGCGCGTGGGCGGTGGCGATCGCCTCCTCGCCCAGGCACTGCATGTAGAACGAGATCTTCTTCTGGCGCTGTGCGATCAGCATGCGTGCGTCGAAGGCGCGGGTCTTGAGCATCGCGCGCAGGCCGCGCTGCAGCAGCGGCAGGTCCGCCTCCGGCGCCCAGGGGCCCACTGCACGGCCGTCCTCATCGAGCACGCGCACCAGCGTGAACGCGAGGTCGGCGGTGTCGGCCGGCGACGCATCCACCGGCGGGCGGCGCACCGCGCCCGCCGGCGAAACGCGCAAGTAGGAGAAATCCGTCGGATGGCCGGGGCGCCCGGACGGTTCGGGCACGTGCAGGTGCAGCGGCCGGGGGTCTGTCGTCATCGCGCGCTTCCTGTGCCGATGGGTTGCAGCACGTAGGCACTGCGTATTACGGAACCGCGGCGTGTGCGTCCGGGTTTCAAAGTAGGAATCCCTGCGTGGCGCATGCCCCGCAGTGTGGCGCGTCGAGACCCTTTGCGCCACCGTTCGTCGCAAGGGCCAGGGGCGCCAGGTGCCGGCGGGCGAGGCGCGATCGCCCGTTGTGTCGACACGCTCAAGCCGCAGGAGCGCATCGGTGCAAAGGAGCCTGCCATCAGCCGGTTGCCGGTGGCGGCCACCGGTCCCACGCCGCGACGGCCTGGGGCTCGCCCCACAGGTCGATCTGCATCGGCGTGCCGGCGTGGACGCGGTGCGCCGCATCGCCGCGCACGTAGCCCAGGCCCACGCACGCGCCGGCGCGCAGGCTCCAGCCCACCGAGCTGAGTTCGCCCACCGGGGCGCCGTCGGACACGATCGATTCGCCACCCCACGCATACACGGACGGGTCGGCGAAGACGAAGGCGAGCAGCTTCTTGCGCAGGGGTTGTCCCTGTGCCGCCCGGATCGCGTCGCGGCCGATGAAGTCGGACGGCTTGTCGAGCTTCACTGCGAACGCGAGGCCCGCCTCCCACGGGGTCTCGTCGGGGCCCAGCTCGGCACCCCAGGCGCGGCGCCCGGCTTCGATGCGCAATGCGTCCAGGGCGTAGTAGCCCGCATCGGCCAGACCCAGGTCGGCGCCGGCATCGTGCAGTGCCAGGTAGACATGGCGCGCCATCTCGCAGGGCACGTACAGCTCGTAGCCCGGCCCGCCGACATAACTCATGCGCGCCGCGCGTACGCGCGCCAGAGCGAGGTCGATCTCTTTGGTGTGCGCAAACGGCAGCCCCGCGGGCGTGAGGTCGTCGCGGCTGACGCGAGAAAGGACCTCGCGCGCCTTCGGCCCCATCAGCGACAGCACGCACCACAGTGCGCTGACGTCGGTGACGGTGGCGTGCGCGTCGCCGAGGTGGCGCCCGATCCAGTCGGCATCGCGCTGCGGCTGCGCCGAGCCGGTGACGACGAGAAAGCGGTCGCCAGCGAGGCGCATCACCGTGAGGTCGCTCTCGAAACCGCCACGGCGGTTGAGCATCGCGGTGTAGACCATGCGGCCCGGCGCGACGTCGACTTCGTTGGCACACAGGCGCTGCAGCAGCGCCAGCGCATCGCGGCCCTGCACCAGCAGCTTGCCGAACGAGGTCTGGTCGTACAGCGCCGCCGCCTCGCGCGTGGCGCGCATCTCGGCAGCTACCCAGGGCAGCCAGCCGGGCGTGCCCAGGCCGTATGCCGGCCGCGGCGCGCGCGCGACCGCCGCGCCGCCCCAAGGGAGCGCACTCCCCTCGGGGGGCGACGCCGCAGGCGTCTCGGGGCTCAAGGTCGGCTTGAAATAATTGGCGCGCTCCCAGCCGTTCTTGCTGCCGAACTCGGCGCCGCGCGCGCCGAGCAGGTCGTACAGCGGCGACGTGCGCAAGGGGCGTGCGGTCTCCAGTTCCTGGCGCGGCCAGCGCATCGCGTAATGCAAGCCAAGCGATTCGCGCGTGCGCTCGGCCAACGCCTTGCGGTTGGCGGTGAATGGGCCGAAGCGGCGCAGGTCCACGTCCCACAGGTCGCAGGGCGGCTCGCCCTCGGCGATCCATTGCGCCACGAGCTGCCCCGCGCCGCCGCTGTTGGCGATGCCGGCCGAGTTGAAGCCGGCGCAGACGAAATAGCCTGCCAAGCCCGGCGCCTCGCCGATCATGAAGTTGCCGTCCGGGGTGAAGCTCTCGGGGCCGTTCAACAGCATCTTGATCGGCGCGGTCTCCAGGCACGGCGTGCGGTGGATCGCGTTCGTCATCAGGATCTCAAACTGGTCCCAGTCCTCGGCCAGCAGCTGGAACTGGAAGTCCGCCGGGATCGGGTCCACGGCCCAGGGCTTGGCGTCGGGCTCGAAGCCGCCCATCACGAGACCGCCGACCTCTTCCTTGTAATAGATGAAGCCGTCGGGGTCGCGCATCACCGGCAGCATCGGGTGCACGCCCTCGATGCGGTCGGTGACGATGTAGAAATGCTCGGCCGAATACAGCGGCACGTTCACGCCCGCCAGCGCGCCGAACTGGCGTGCCCACTGGCCGCCGCAATTGACCAGCGTCTCGCAGCGCACCACGCCCTGCGCGGTCTGCACTCCCGTGACGCGTCCGCGCTCGGCGAGCACGCCGGTGACTTCCACCCCCTCGACCATCTTTGCGCCAAGGTTGCGCGCACCCTTGGCCAGCGACATGCACAAATCCGCCGGGTTGGCCTTGCCGTCGCCGGGGATCCACAGCGCACCCTGCAGGTCGTCGGTGCGCATCACCGGATACAGGTCACCGGCCTCCTTGGGCGCGATCACCTGCACCTCGACGCCGAAGCTGCGCGCCAGCGCGGCCTGGCGCCGCAGCGTCTTCATGCGCTCGGGCGTGCGCGCGACGTTGACGCTGCCGCACTGCTTCCACCCGGTGGCCAGGCCGGTCTCGGCTTCGAGCTTCGAGTACAGCTCGATGCCGTAGCGGCTCATGCGCGTCATGTTGCGGTTGGGCCGCATCTGGCCGACCAGCCCTGCCGCATGCCAGGTGGTGCCGCTCGTGAGCTTGCCTTGCTCGAGCAGCAGCACGTCGATGATGCCCAGGTGAGCCAGGTGGTAGGCCACCGAGCAGCCGGCGATCCCGCCACCGACGATGACGACGCGCGCTTGGGAGGGCAGGCTCATGCGCGGCAGCCTAGCAGCGCCGCACACGTCGCGCAGCGGGGTGTTTCACCACCTCCGATGGCGCCTAGTCCAGGCCATGGAAGAACGCGCTGATCTCGCCGGCCAGCGCCGCGGGGTGTTCGAGCGCAGCGAAGTGGCCCCCCTCGGGCATCACGCTCCAGCGCCGGATGTCAACGAAGGTGCGCGCCGCGGCCTCCCGCGGCGGGCGCAGGATTTCGTGCGGGAACTCGCAGTAGCCGGTGGGCACCTCGACCCGGCCCTCGATTGGCCACGGCTCGTGCAGGCGCGCGTAGTAGGGCCAGAACGACGCGCCGATGCAGCGCGTGAACCAGTACAGGCTGATGTTGCCGAGCATCTCGTCGGTCGTCAGCGCGTGGCGCGGATCGCCGTTGTTGTCGGTCCACGCACGGTACTTCTCGGCGATCCACGCGGCCAGGCCCACGGGTGAATCCGTGAGCGCAAAGGCCAGGGTCTGCGGCCGCGTGCCCTGGATCGCCTGGTAGCCTGTTTCTTCCTTCAGCCAGGCCTGCATCTCCTCGACATAGCGGCGCTCGGCCGGACTCGGGTTGGTGAACATCGCCGCATCGCGCTTGATCGGCATCATGTTCAGGTGGATCGCGGCCACGTGCTCGGGCCGGTTCACGCCCAGCCACGCGGTGACGAACGACCCCCAGTCGCCGCCTTGCGCGAAGTAGCGCGCATAGCCCAGCCGCTCGTGCATCAAGGTATCGAAGATCGCGCCGATCTGCTGGCAACTCTTGCGCGGCTGGCCTTCGGCGAACGACAGTGTGTAGCCCGGCAGGGAAGGAACGACGAGCGTGAAATCGTCGGCCAGCAGCGGGATCAGCTTCATGAACTCGAGCACCGACCCGGGCCAGCCGTGCGACAGCAGCAGCGGCTTGGCGTCGCGGCTGCGGCCGGGCACGTGCAGGAAGTGCAGATCGATGCCGTCGACCGTGGTCTTGAACTGCGGCCAGGCATTGAGCTGCGCCTCGGTGGCCCGCCAGTCGAAGCGCTCGCGCCAGTGATCGGTCAGCTCGCGCATGAACGCGAGCGAGGTGCCGTAGAGCCACGGCGCCTCGGGTGCTTCGTCGGGCCAGCGCGCGCGGTCCAGGCGCGCATGCAGGTCGGCGATCGCCGCCTGCGGCACATGCAGCTGGAAAGGTATCACTCGAACATATCGGGCTGGGTCTTGGCCAGCTGCTCGTAGATCGGCTGGAAGTGCAGCCAGCCGATGTACTCGCTGCCCACATGTTCGCGGCTGTAGCGCGCCTTGTCGGGCGGCACGAGCAGGGGTTGCTGGCCGGTCGCCTCGATCATCAGCTGCTGCTGGCAGCAGCGCTCCAGCGCGATGAACCAGAACGCCGCCGCTTCGATGCTGTGCCGGCTCGCGGTGATCAGGCCGTGGTTCTGGTGGATCGCCGCCTTGACTCCCTTGAAGGCGGACGCGAAGTTGTGGCCGGCGTCCTCCTCGACCGCGACCTTGCCGCCCTCGTCGGTGACGACGATGTGGTCCTCGAAGAAGGCGCAGGCGTCTTGCGTCACCGGGGGAAGCGGCTTGCCGAGGGCGGCGTATGCCACGCCGTAGACGGTGTGGGCGTGGCACATCGCCAGGATGTCCGGGTGGGCCTCGTGCACGGCCGCGTGCAGCACGAAGCCGGCGCGGTTGATCGCGTACTCGCCCTCGACGACGCGGCCCTTGTGGTCGGCCAGGATCAGGTTGCTCAGCTTGACCTGCGCGAAGTGCACCGCCATCGGGTTGGTCCAGTACAGCTCGGGGTGCTCGGGGTCGCGGATCGTCAGATGGCCGGCGAAACCGTAGTCCAGGCCGTGCACCGCGAAGGCGCGGCAGGCGGCCACGAGGCGTTGCTTGAGATGGCGGCGCTCGTCGGCCACGGTGTCGAAATGGGGGATCTCCGGAAACTTCAACCCCTGCTGCAGCGGCTGGTAGATCGAGGTGCGCTTGACGGTGTCGAGCATGGTGCGGCTCCTGGCTCTCAGGTGGGTGGTTGAACGATACGCTGGCGAAGCTCTCGGTGCTGGATCTTTCCGGTGGCGGTGCGTGGCATCTCGGATTCGGCGATGAAGACGATCGAGCGCGGGCGCTTGTAGCCGGCCATGCGCTCGCGGCACCAGGCGGACAGGTCGTCCTGCGTCGCCCTTGCGCCCGGCCGCTGCACGACGACCGCGCAGACGGCCTCGCCCCATTTGGCGTCGGGTACGCCGATCACGGCCACGTCCTGCACCGCCGGGTGGGCCGCGAGCACGCCCTCGACTTCCGACGGATAGATGTTCTCGCCGCCGCTGATGATCATGTTGCTCTTGCGGTCGACGAGGTGGATGAAGCCGTCGGCGTCGCGGTAGGCCATGTCGCCGACGGTGCTCCACGGCCCTCGGAACGCCTCGGCGGTCTTGTCCGGGTTCTTCCAGTAGCCGTCGAAGAGGTAGCTCGTGCGCGCGTACAGCTCGCCGACCTCGCCGTCGGGCACCTCGCGGCCCTCGCCGTCGAGCAGCTTGATCGCGCCGGTGCCGGCCCACTCGCGGCCGACCGAACCGAGGCGCTCGATCTGCTCGTGCGGGCGAAGGATCGTGACCCAGCCATGCTCGGTCGAGCCGTAGAGCTCGAAGAGCTTGCCGTTGGGGAAGAGCTCGAGGATCGCGAGCTTGGTGTCCTTGCGCGCCGGCGCCGACGAGATCAGCAGCTTGCCGACTGCGCGCAGGTCGTGCCTGGCTTTTACCGCCGCAGGCAGGTCGAGCATCATGATGTAGTGCGTCGGTACCAGCGACGTGAAGGTGATGCGCTCGCTGGCGAGCTTGGCGAGCAGCGCTTCGGGGTCGAAGCTCTTGCGGTCGTCGACCACGATCGTCGCGCCGAGCATCGCGAAGGTGGCGCCGAAGTACAGCGAGTTGGCGTGGCACAGCGGCATCACCAGCAGTCCGGTGTCCTCGGCCGTGAGCCCGAACTCGAGCGCCGTGGCAAAGGCGAGCAGCGCGTTGCCCTCATGGTTGCGCATCGCGCCCTTGGGGCGCCCGGTTGTGCCCGAGGTGTACATCAGCGCGAACAGGTCTTCGGGCTTGACGACGACCTCGGGGGCGCTTGCCGGCGCCTTGGCGACGAGCGCCTCGTAGTCCTGCCAGCCTTGCGGTGCCGGCGCGCCGAACAGCACGTAGCGCTTTGCATCGATCGGCAGCGCGGCGCGGATGCCTTCGACCGTCGCGCGCAGGTCCTCCTGCGCGATGAACGCGCGCGCCTCGCTGTGCTCGACGATGTACTGGATCTCCGGGCCCATCAGCCGGAAGTTGATCGGCACCGCGACCAGGCCCGCGCGCACCAGCGCGACGTAGATCTCCAGCCACTCGACCGCGTTGTACGCGAGCAGCGCGACGCGGTCACCCTTGGCCAGGCCGAGCCCGAGCAACGCGTTCGCGAGCCGGCCCGCGCGCACGTCCCATTGCGCGTAGGTCAGGCTGCGCTTCGAGTCGCGAGCGCCGACCTTGCCCGGCCGCACGCGCGCGTGCGCGGCAATGCACTCCGACAGCGTCAGCAGGTGGCTCATGGGGCCCCCTTGTCCCTGCGGGCCGTCCCCCAGGGCTCCGAGGGAGCCCCTTCGTGACTCTTGGGTAGCGAGCGCCCCCGGAGCGGCCGAGCGGCGCTCACGACCGACGCCGCGCCTGCTCGGCCGCGTCCCAGGCCGTCAACGCCTGCCGGTCGGGCACCCAACCAAGGCCCTTGCCGGCGTCGGAGCTCATCGCGTCTCGCGTCGTCACCACGTCGATCAGCGCGGGCGCATTGGCGAATGCATCGCGGATCGCGCCTTCCAGGCGCGCCGGGTCGGTCACACGCTCGGCGTGCAGCCCGAAGGCGCGCGCCATGCCGGCGTAGTCGCTCCATGCCAGCCTGGTTCCGACCACACGGCCGCCGTAGTTCATCTCCTGGTCGAGCCGCTCGATGTTCCAGGCCGCGTTGTTGGAGACGATGAACACCGCGCGGGCGCCGTGGCGCTTGGCGCTGTCGATCTCCATCGCGTTGATGCCGAACGCGCCGTCGCCGGTGACCGCGACCACCTGGCGGTCCGGGTGCAGCAGTGCCGCGGCCACGGCGTACGGCGTGCCAACGCCCAGGCAGCCGAACGCGCCGGCATCGAGGTACGTGCGCGCCTCCAGCCCCATGCGCGCGAAGCTGAGCAGGTCGCCGCCGTCGGCGATGGTGATCGCATCGGGTTTGAGCACCTTGCGCAGCGCCGCGAAGATACGGTTGGGGTGCATATGGCCGTCGCGGCCGGCCGGTGCGCTGCCCATGGCCTCGGCGTGCTTGGCCGCCCGGCGCACATGCTCGGCGCGCAGCGCGCCGGTCCAGGCGGCGTCGAGCGCGGGCGAGGGGGTGCCGATCGCCTCCGCCAGCGCGGCCATCACCTGCCCCGCGTCGGCGAGCAGTTCCACCTCGCCGCGCCGGTTATCGCGCACTTCGTCGGCGTGGTCGGCGATGCGGATGAAGCGCGCGTTCGGGAACACCGCAGGCGAGCCGTAGCCCATCTGGTAGTCGAGCTTGCGGCCGACCACGAGCACGAGGTCGGCCTCGTTCATCGCCCGCGCACGCACCGCGCCGACCGCCGCAGGATGCGCGCCGTCCACCAGGCCGCGGCTTTCCTGGGTGTCGAGGTAGACCGCACCGCTGGCGTCGAGCAGGCGCGTCAGTGCGGCGGAGGTGCCTCGCGCGCCGCGTCCAGTGACCACCAGCGGCCGTCGCGCCTCGCGAATCAAGGCGGCGGCTCGCGACACGAGCCCCGCATCCGGCAACATGCGCGGCCGCGACTTGGGTGTCATGTGCTCGGGCAGTACGCACGCCGGATGGACGCTCTGGCGCAGCACGTCGGTCGGGATCTCGACGTACACCGGCCCGGGCGGCCCCCCGTCGCCATCGGCCAGTGCCCAGGCCTTGTCGAGGTCGCGCGCGATCTGCTCGGCCACGCGCAGGGTGCGCGACCAGCGCGTCACTGGCGCGAGGATCGCCGCGTGGTCGATGCCCTGCAGTGGCCCCAGGTCGTCCTGAGGCACGGGCGGGCAGCCGCCGATCAGCAGCACGGGCACGCGCTCGAGGTGGGCATGGGTCATGCCCGTCACGCAATTGGTCACCCCGGGTCCGGCAGTGGCCATGGCCACCCCCAGGCGGCCCGAGAGCTGCGAATGCGCGTGCGCCATGTGCACGGCGGCGCCTTCGTCGCGCACGTCGACGATGCGAACGCCGAGCTGGGCCAGCTGGTCCCAGATCGGCTGAATGTGGCCGCCTTGCAGGCCGAAGATTCTGTCCACGCCACGTGCGACGAGGAAGCGAGCGATGACTTCTGCGACGCTGGGGTGTGGGGTGGCGATCGGCATGGCAGGACTCCGGGCGGCGATGACCCGGAATGTAGTATTCTGAATTCAGAGTGCCATCAGGGTGTTCCCGGATCGAACTCTGAATTCGGAGTCCCGTGTCGGCGCTACACTGCGGCGCCATGAAGCCCCTGTCCCCAGCACCCAACCTGGTCGAGCAGGTGCACGACGCGATCCTCGGCGAGATCGCTGGCGGCCAGCTTGCGTCGGGCGAACGCATCATCCAGGAGCAGATCGCGAAGACGCTGGGCGTCTCGCGCCAACCGGTGCAGCAGGCGCTTGCGCTGCTGCGCAAGCAGGGCGTGCTCCAGGACGCGCCAGGGCGCGGGCTGATCGTTGCGCCGCTGGACGCCGACTTCGTCCAGCACATGTACGAGATCCGCGCCGTGGTCGAAGGACTGGCCTGCCGCCGTGCCGCTGAACTCAATGCCGCGCGTGCTGCGCAGCAGGGCCCGGCGCTGATCGATGCCGGCCGCAAAGCGACGGCAGGGGGCTCGCTGGCCAAGCTGATCGCTGCCGACATGCGATTCCACCAGTTCATCTACGGCCTGTCGGGCAACCCGCTGATCGGCCCGGCAATGGCGCCGTACTGGACCAACACGCAGCGCGTGATGGGCGAAGTGGTCACGCACGACGAAGGCCCGCACGACATCTGGGACCAGCACGAGCGCATCGTGCAGGCCATCGCCGCCGGCGACGCCGAGGGAGCCGAGACCTTGGCGCGTGCGCACATCACGCTGGCAGCCGACTACATGCGGGTGCGGTTGCTCAGTGGCCTCGCGCCGGCGTGATTCGTCGGATTCACGGGCTTTGACCGGTCGCGCAGCGCGACCATGTCGCGGGCGCTGACGCGCGTGCCTGTCGCGTGCGCGGGTGGGCAGGCCGAAGCACGCAGCGAAGCCTGGCGTGCCTTCACGATGCCGTCATCGGTGCCGCCCACACTGGCGGATTGGGCGGGGAAACCCCGGCTGGCGTGATGCCGCCGCTCAGGCAAGACTGATTCCACTCTCAAAGGAGAACCTTATGAACCATTCCGCTTTGCGGCGCCTGTTGGCGGGTGCAGTGGCCCTGTTCGCGATGGCCGTCTTCGCGATGCCGGCGTTCGCCCAGAAGACCAAGATCACGGTCTACACCGCGCTCGAGAACGACCAGCTCGGGCCGTACAAGCAGGCCTTCGAGGCCGCCAACCCCGATGTCGAGATCGCCTGGGTTCGCGATTCGACTGGCGTGATCACGGCACGCTTCCTCGCCGAGAAGGACAACCCGCGCGCCGACGCCATCTGGGGCCTGGGTGCTTCCAGCGTCGCGCTGTTCGATTCGATGGGCCTGCTCGAGCCGTATGCGCCCAAGGGCCTCGATCAGATCAAGCCGGTGTTTCGCAGCAACAAGAACCCGCCGGCCTGGACCGGCATGGATGCCTGGCTGGCGGTGATGTGCTTCAACACCGTCGAGGGCGGCAAGAAGAACCTGCCCAAGCCGGCGGCTTGGACCGACCTGACCAATCCGGTCTACAAGGACGCGATCGTGATGCCCAATCCCGCGTCCTCGGGCACCGGCTACCAGGCGGTCTATGCCTGGATCCAGATCATGGGCGAGAAGGCCGCCTGGGAGTTCATGGACAAGCTGCACCAGAACATCGCCGTCTACACCCACTCGGGGTCGGCGCCTTGCGTGCAGGCGGCCAAGGGCGAGCGGGTGGTCGGCATCGGCTTCGACATGCGCGGTGCCAAGGAAAAGACGGCCGGTGCACCGATCGACATCATCCTGGCCAAGGAAGGCGCGCCGTGGGACATGGAGGCCACCGGTATCGTCAAGGGCACCAAGAACATGGCGGCGGCCCAGAAGCTGGCCGACTTCGCGGTGAGCAAGGGCGCGTACGAGCTGTACGGCAAGTTCTACGCGATCGTCGGTTATCCCGGCATGAATCCGGCGCCGCCGAACTACCCGCCGAGCGCGGACGCGGCGATGGCCAAGATCGACGTGGAAAAGATGGGCCAGGAGCGGGCGAAGATCCTGGCCGAGTGGACCAAGCGCTACGACGGCAAGTCGGCGCCGAAGTAAGCCGGCTGCTGCGAACGAGAGACGAACGCGACATGGGCCGTGCCGCGATGACATGCGTCGCGGCCCACGTGTGCTGACGTGACCGAGGTTTCCGGCAGCGCGCAGGGCGCGCCCTACCTGCGCATCGAGCGACTGGTCAAGCAATTCGGGTCCTTCACCGCGCTGAAGGACATTTCGCTGCAGATCCAGCCGGGCGAATTCGTCTGCTTCCTCGGCCCCTCGGGCTGCGGGAAGACGACGCTCCTGCGCGCGATCGCCGGGCTCGACATCCAGACCTCGGGCCGCATCTTCCAGGCTGGCAAGGAGATCTCGACACTGCCGGCGTCCAAGCGCGACTTCGGCATCGTCTTCCAGTCGTACGCGCTGTTCCCGAACCTGACCGTCGAGGCCAACGTGGCCTACGGCCTGGTGAGCCGCGGTGGTGTATCCAAGGTCGAGGTCAAGACGCGCGTGGCCGACCTGCTGCAACTGGTCGGCATGCCCGAGGCGGCGCGCAAGTACCCTGCACAGTTGTCAGGCGGCCAGCAGCAGCGCGTCGCGCTGGCTCGGGCGCTGGCGCTGTCACCCGGCCTGCTGCTGCTCGACGAGCCGCTGTCGGCGCTCGACGCGCGCGTGCGCGCACACCTGCGCGGCGAGATCCGCCATCTGCACCAGCGCCTGAAGATCACGACGATCATGGTGACGCACGACCAGGAAGAGGCGCTGACCATGGCCGACCGCATCGTCGTGATGAACCAGGGCGTGATCGAGCAGGTCGGCACACCCACCGAGGTCTACCGCAAGCCCAGCAGTGCTTTCGTCGCCGACTTCGTCGGCACCACCAACTTCCTGCCCGCGCTCGTCACGGGACCCGCGACGGTGCGCTATGCCGGCATCGACCTGTCCTGCGAGCTCGACATCCGACCGGGCGTGGGCCACGACGTCACGCTGGCGGTGCGGCCCGAGGACATCGTGGTGCGCGGCGTCACCGCAGGCACGCCGAATTCCTTTACCGCGCACGTGGCCGACGTCGAGTTCCTCGGCTCGTTCTGTCGCGTGGAGCTCAAGGTCAGCGGTGGCGCGAGTAACCTGCTGGCCGACTTCTCGATCAACCTCGTGCGCGACCTGGCCATCAGCGAAGGCATGGACCTGATGCTCGCGATGCCGCCCGAGCGCCTGCGCGTGTTCCCGCGCGCGCCGCAACTGCCGTGACCGCGGCGGCCGCTGCCGCCGGCGCGCAACCGCCGGCCAACGCTCCCGCGGCGCGCCGCCGGCTCGACCGCGACGACCTCCTGATGCGCGGCGGCCTCGTGCTGCTGATCGCATGGATGGGCATCTCGCTCGTGCTGCCGCTGTGGACCTTGCTGTCCAAGAGCTTCCAGGATCAGGACGGCGCGTTCGTCGGCCTGGCCAATTACCTGCGGTACTTCTCGACGCCGTCGCTGGTCGATTCGGTGTGGAACAGCCTGTACGTTTCGGTGGCCACCACCCTGATCGTGCTGCCGCTGGCCTTTGTCTATGCCTACGCACTGCAGCGCAGCTGCATGCGGTGGAAGGGCCTGTTCACGGCCCTGGCGCTAATCCCGATCCTGGCGCCGTCGCTGCTGCCCGCGATCTCGCTGGTCTATCTGTTCGGCAACCAGGGCTTCCTCAAGGAGCTCATGTTCGGCGCCTCGATCTACGGCGCGGGCGGCATCATCGTCGCTCAGGTCTTCTACTGTTTTCCCCACGCGCTGATGATCCTTGTGGCCGCGCTGTCGATGGCCGACGGACGACTCTACGAGGCCGCCGACGCGCTGGGCGCGTCGAAGCTGCGCGTCTTCCTCACCGTCACGCTGCCCGGCGCCAAGTACGGCGTGATCAGCGCCGGTTTCGTGATCTTCACGCTCGTCATCACCGACTTCGGCATCGCCAAGGTGATCGGCGGGCGCTTCAACGTGCTGGCCACCGACATCTTCAAGCAGGTCATCGGCCAGCAGAATTTCCAGATGGGCGCCGTCGTCGGCTTCGTGCTGCTGATCCCGGCCGTCGTCGCGTTCGTCGCCAACCGCATCACCGAGCGCCGGCAGGTCGCCCTCTTGTCGGCGCGCGCCGTCCCTCATGAGGCCAGGCCCGCGCCGCGCCGCGACTGGCTGCTGTTCGGCTTCTGCGCCCTCGTCGGCGGCCTGATCCTGGGCATCCTCGCGATGTCGGTCTGGGCCTCGTTCGTCACCCTGTGGCCCTACAACCTCACGTTGACGCTGAAGAACTACGCGTTCGGCGACTTCGATTCCAGTGGCTGGAGCGCGTACTGGAATTCGGTCGAACTCGCCTGCTGGACGGCGGTGATTGGAACCGTCGTGGTTTTCATGGGCGCCTACCTGCTCGAGAAGACGCGGGGCTTCGGCTGGGGGCGTGCGCTCGCCCAGTTCCTGGCCATGCTGCCGATGGCTGTGCCCGGGCTGGTGCTCGGGCTGGCCTACATCTTCTTCTTCAATGCGCGCGGCAACCCGCTGGGTTTCATCTACGCGACGATGACGATCCTGGTGGTCAATTCGGTGACGCACTTCTATACAGTGAGCCACCTCACCGCGACGACCGCGCTCAAGCAGCTCGACAGCGAGTTCGAGGCGGTGTCGGCATCGCTGAAGGTCTCGCTGTTCCGCACCATGGCGCGCGTGACGGTGCCGGTGTGCCTGCCGGCCGTGCTCGACGTCAGCATCTACCTGTTCGTCAATGCGATGACGACGGTGTCCGCGGTGATCTTCCTGTACTCCACCGAAACCAAGCCGGCCGCGGTCACGATCATCAACATGGACGAGGCCGGGTTCACCGCCGCCGCGGCGGCGATGGCTGTGTGCATCGTCGCGACCTCAGCTGCGGTGAAGATCGTCCACCTGATGCTCACGCGTCGCTTTGAACGCAGGACCCAAGCCTGGCGAAAAAGATGACCCTTCCTTCATCGACCCGCATCGTGATCATCGGCGGCGGCGTCATCGGCTGCAGCATCGCCTACCACCTGGCGCAGCGCGGGGTGAAGGACGTGGTGCTGCTCGAGCGCCTGCAGCTCACGCACGGCGCGACCTGGCATGCCGCCGGCCTCGTCGGGCAGCTGCGCAGCAGCAGCAACCTGACGCGCCTGATGCGCTACGGCGCCGAGCTGTACGGCAAGCTCGAAGCGCAGACGGGGCAGGCCACCGGCTGGCACCGCACCGGCAGCCTTCGCATTGCGGCTTCGCCCGCGCGCTGGCAGGAACTGAAGCGCTCGGCGACGATGGCCAAGGGCTTCGACTTCCGCGTCGACCTCGTGAGTCCGCGCGAGGCGCGCGAGAAGTTTCCGCTGCTGGAGCTGAGCGGCGTCGTCGGTGCCGCGTGGATCGAGGGCGACGGCGATGTCGACCCGGCGAGCCTGACGATGGCCTATGCCGCCGGTGCCCGCGCCGGCGGCATAGGCATCCACCAGGGCGTGCGTGTGACCGGCCTGAAGAAGCGCGGCCGCCGCGTCACCACCGTCATCACCGACCACGGCGAGATCGAAGCCGAGTGCGTGATCGACGCCGCGGGCATGTGGGGCCGCGAAATCGCGGCGATGGTCGGCACGCGCGTGGCGGTCGGTGCCGTCGAGCACCAGTACTTCGTTTCCGAGAAGAGCGCGAAGATCCCTGCCGGCCTGCCGTCGCTGCGCGACCCCGACGCCAACTTCTACGTCAAGCCCGAGCCTGGCGGCCTGGCCGTCGGCGGCTGGGAATCGAACACCAAGCCTTGGGGCGACAAGGGCATCACGATCGACTTCGGCCCCGAGCTGCTGCAGCCCGACTACGACCGCTTCGAGCCGCTGGGCACGGCGGCGTGCGCGCGCATCCCGGTACTCAACGAGGTCGGCATCCGGCAGATGATCAACGGCCCGATCCCGATCACCGCCGATGGCGAGCCGGTGATCGGCCTGTCGCCCGAGCTCGACAACTTCTACCTGTGCTGCGGCTTCACGTCGGGCATCGCGGCTTCGGGCGGCGCCGGCTGGGTGATGGCCAACTGGATCGTCGACGGCGACCCGGGTCTCGACCTGTGGCCCTTCGACGTGCGCCGCTTCGGCGCGCCGCATGCGGTGAAGGCCACGCTGTACGAGCGCGCGGTCGAGGCCTACGGCCGCTACTACTTCATCGCCTTTCCGAACCACGAGCTCGAGGCCGGCCGCGGCGCGCGGCGCAGCCCGCTGTATGACACCTTGAAGCGCCAGGGCGCGGTCTACGGCAACAAGTTCGGCTGGGAGCGGCCGAACTGGTTCGCGCCCGCAGGCACGCCGGCAGTCGAGGCACCGACCTTCGACCGCGGCCCCGCGTTCGATGCCATCGCGGCCGAGCACCGCGCGGTGCGCGAGCGCGTCGCGCTGATCGACATGAGCTCGTTCTCCAAGTTCGAGGTGCGCGGCGCGGGCGCCCTGGCGCTGCTGCAGAAGCTCTCGGTCAACGACCTCGACAAGCCCGACGGCAGCATCGTCTACACGCAGCTGTGCAACGAGCGCGGCGGCATCGAGGCCGACGTGACGATCACGCGGCTGGGTGCCGACTGCTTCTACTTCGTGACCGGCAGCGCATTGGGCGTGCGCGACCGTTCGACCATCGAGCGCCACCTGCCGGCCGACGGCAGTGTCGACATCGTCGACCACACCTCGGCCAAGGCGGTGCTGAACCTGTGCGGCCCGAAGTCGCGCGAGGTGCTGGCGCAATTGACCGACGCGCCGCTCGACAACGCCGCGTTCCCGTACATGAGCGCACGCGAGCTCGACCTCGCGTTCGCGCCGGTGCTTGCGCTGCGCGTGACCTACCTCGGCGAGCTCGGCTACGAGCTGCACGTGCCAGTCGAGTACGCGCTGCACCTTTACGAACGGCTGTGGGCTGCGGGGCAGGCGCATGGCATCGCCAATGTCGGCTACCGCGTCGTCAACACGCTGCGCCTGGAGAAGCAGTACCTGGTCTGGGGCTCGGACATCACGCCCGACTACAACCCCTACGAAGCCGGGCTGGGTTTCTGCGTCGCGCTGAACAAGGGCGAGTTCCTGGCGCGCAGCGCGCTCGCGGCCGTGAAGGCGAAGGGCCCGGCGCGGCGCCTGGCGTGGTTCAACGCCGGGCCGGAACCAACGCTGCACGGCGGCGAAGTCGTGCTCGCCGGTGACCGCGTGATCGGGCGCACCACCAGCGGTGGTTATGGCTACACGGTGGGCCGCAACGTTTTTTGCGCCTATATCGCGGCCGACGAACCGGCCAGCGCCGACCTCTCGATCGAAGTGATGGGCGAGCGCTTCCCGGCCGTGCGCCACACACGCCCGCTTTACGACCCCGATCGCAAATCCATCCTTGCCTGAGGAGCCGGCGATGACCGACCCGCGAACCTCTTTGTCTCCTGATCTCGACGCACTGCTCGCCACGCGCCGTGCCGGCCATGGCATGCCGCGCGACTTCTACCAGACCGAGGCGCTGTATGCCGCCGAGATGCGCCGCATCTGGCAAGGCGGCTGGCTTTTCGCCGGCTTCGGCATCGAGCTGCCCAACCCGGGCGACTACATCACCTTCGCGGTGGACACGACGCCGGTACTCCTGCTGCGCGGCGACGACGGCGCCGTGCGCGCGTTCCACAACGTGTGCCGCCATCGCGGCACGCAGCTATGCCGCGCCGACCGCGGCAACGTGCGTGCCGTGGTCTGCCCCTACCACGCCTGGTCGTATGGCCGCAGCGGCGAGCTGCGCAGTTGCAACGGCATGGACGAAGGCGCCGACAAGTCGCAGCTGGGCTTGAGGCCCGTTCACGTGGCCGAGATTGCTGGCCTCGTCTACGTGTCGCTCGCGGCCACGCCGCCCGACGTCGAAGGCCTGCGCCGCGACTTCGCCGCCTCGGCCAAGCCGCAGGGCTTCGACCGCGCACGCGTCGCCCATGTCGTCGACTACGAAGTCGAAGCCAACTGGAAGCTGGTGTGGGAGAACAACCGCGAGTGCCTGCACTGCATCCCCTGCCACCCGCAGTACGTCAAGGCCAACTTCGATGTCGTCGACGAGACCAATGTGTCGCCCGCGATGCAGCAGCGCATCGATGCTGCCACAGCGCGCATCGCGCCGAAGTGGCAGCAGGCGAGCGAGTCGGTCCTGCATGCGCACGGCGGCCTGGCCACCTTCCCCGACCCAGAGCGCGGCCGCTGGTTCGCGAGCAGCCGCACGCCGCTGGCCGAGGGCTTCGTCACCGAGTCGATGGACGGCAGCCGCGTCGCGCCGCTGATGGGCGACTACGACAGCGAAGCCGTCGGCGTGCTGCGCATGCGCAGCCTGCCCAACTTCTGGGTCCATGCCAGCTGTGACCATGCGGTGGCGGCGCGCATGCTGCCCGCTGGCCCGCGCAAGACCCTCATGCGCGGCTACTGGGTGGTCGATGCCAAGGCCAAGGAGGGCACCGACTACCAGTTGGAGCGCATGCTGCCGTTCTGGCACCTGACCAACGAGCAGGACTGGAACATCTGCAAGTGGCAGCAGAAGGGCGTCGACTCGATCGGCTACGTGCCCGGGCCGCTGTCGTCTAGGTTCGAATACAACGTCGACGCGTTCATCCGCTGGTATCAGGGGCAGATGCGGGGGTGATCCTCGCACGATGCGCCCGAGCGGCCCGCCACCTGGTGGGGCGTGCCTGAAGATTCAGCCTTCGCATCCTGGTGAGCTCCGTTGCAGTCCGAAGCATTGAATGCGTCGGAACCCTGAACCGCCGGCATCGGGGGCGCGCTCGGCCCCGGCATCGCATGGGCGGTACTGACCAGGTGGGTTGGCGATCGCTCGATGCCCAGCCCGCACCGCGTCAACCCGGGTACTTCATCCGATCGACGAGCGCCGCAAAGCGGGGGTCGCCGCGCAGCGTCTTCCAGCGCGGATCGAGGCGCAGCCACACCAGCCAGTGCGAGCGTTCGGCGAACGCCTTGTCGAGCCAGGCAAAAGCCTGTCCCTTGTCCCCCAGTCCGGCGTAGACCAGCGCCACGCCGTAGGCGGTGACGAAACGCTGCGCCGACAGCTGCTGCATCTCGTCGCGGACTGCGTGCGCCTCGTCGCGGCGGCCCATCACGCCGAGCGTGTACCCGCGCTGGGCGATGAACACCGCCCATTGCGGTGCGGTGGCTTCGGCGCTCTTGGCCGCCGCCAGCGACTCGTCGAGCCGGCCGACCTCTTGGTACGAACGCGCCAGCCACAGGTTTGCCAGGCCGAAGTCGTTCTTCATGCCGAGCACCGATTGCAGTTGCGCGATCGCTTCGGCATAGCGGCCGTTGTAGTAGTGGTGAAAGCCGACGTCGGTGTTGATCGTGAGCGACAGCGGGTCGAGCCGCTGCGCCGTGCGGACCTCGTGCATCGCGTCGCCCGGCCGCCCGGCTGCGAGCAGATAGACGGCGAACCACTGATGGGACACCGGGTCGTTCAAGTTCAGCTCGATGGCGCGGCGAAACTCTTCGCCGGCGCCGGCCCAGTCCCAGTCGAAATAGAACTTGATGTAGGCGAGCGACGCGTGCGACTGCGACAGCGCCGGATCGAGCTCGATCGCCCTCAATGCGTACGGCCGCGCGACGGGGAACGTCGCCGCCGGCGCGTCCCAGCCCAGGTACCCCAGCGTCGTGTAGGTGTCGGCCAGCGCGGCGTAGGCGAGCGCGAACGACGGGTCGAGGTCGATGGCACGGCGGAAGTGCTCGACCGCGCTTCGCAGTGCTGGCTCCGAGCGCTGGTTCCACAGATAGCGCCCTTGCAGGTAGGCCTGATAGGCATCGGTGTTTCGGGTTGGGTCCTGTGCGAGGCGCTGGGTCTTGCTGCCGTCCGCGCGTACGTGCAGCGTGCGACCCAGGTCGTCGATCAAGCGTCGCTGCAATTGCGGCAGCTCGGCGAGCGCGACCTCGTAACGCGAACCCCAGACCTGCGCGGCGCGCGCGACATCGACCAAGTCGACCTGCAACGTCACGCGATCGCCATTGCGCGCAAGCGAACCGGTGACGACGACTGGCGCGTCGAGCCGGCGGCCGGCTTCCAGCGGATCGGCGCCACGGAAGCGGAAGGCCGAGGCGCGCGGGGCGACGCGCAACTGCGCAAGGCGCGTCAGCGCGTTGATCGCCTCCTCGGCGATGCCGTCGGCGAGGTGCGCATTCGCCGGCGTGTCGGCCGCGAAAGGCAGCACCGCCACCGCCATGTAGGGCGTCGCACGGCCGAACGCCAGCCAGGCGAG
>JAOUIM010000251.1 GCA_029884035.1 Aquincola sp.
CACCGACTCGCGCGTTTGCCCGATCAGCGTCTCCACCGGCGTGCCCGCAATCGGAAAGAAGCGGATCAGGTGCTCGGGCGGCGGCAGTGGCGTGACGTCGCGGATACGCTGGTCGTCGGTGCGGCTGGTCTTCTCCGACAGGGCCAGGCCGCTGTCGGCGGGGGGCGTGATGTGCTTGGGGCTCATGTTCCTGAAGTCCTTCTTCGTGGGCGCACAAAGAAAAACCGCCGGGGTTGCCGGCGGTTTGTCTGGGTGTTCGGGTCGCTTCGCGCTTACGCGTTCGCCTCTCCAGCCGCCGGTCGGGGCGAGAACCAAAAGTAGGCAAAAAAGGGCGCGCGCGGCAAAAGCATGGCCGCGAATGTAGCACGGCGGATCATCAGGCCGTGCCGCCCACGGTGAGGCCGTCGATGCGCAACGTGGGCTGGCCCACGCCCACCGGTACGTTCTGGCCGTCCTTGCCGCAGGTGCCCACGCCGGTGTCGAGCTCGAGGTCGTTGCCGATCATCGTCACGCGCGTCAGGCATTCGGGCCCGCTGCCGATCAGGGTGGCGCCCTTGACCGGGTACTGGATCTTGCCGCGCTCGACCCAGAACGCCTCGCTCGCAGAGAACACGAACTTGCCGCTCGTGATGTCGACCTGTCCACCGCCGAAGTTGGTGGCATACAGCCCGCGGTCGATGCTGGCGACGATCTCGTCCTTCGTCTTGTCGCCGGACAGCATGTAGGTGTTGGTCATGCGCGGCATCGGCACATGGGCGTAACTCTCGCGCCGGCCGTTGCCGGTGGGGCGCACCCTCATCAGGCGCGCGTTCATCGCGTCCTGGATGTACCCCTTCAGGATGCCGTCCTCGATCAGCACGGTACGTTGCGTGGCCTGGCCCTCGTCGTCCACGTTGAGGCTGCCGCGCCGGTCGGCCAGCGTGCCGTCGTCGAGCACGGTCACACCCTTGGCGGCCACGCGCTGGCCGACGCGGCCCGAGAACGCGCTCGAGCCCTTGCGGTTGAAGTCGCCCTCCAGGCCGTGGCCGATCGCCTCGTGAAGGAGAACGCCGGGCCACCCGGGCCCGAGCACGACGGTCATCTCGCCGGCTGGCGCCGGGCGGCTCTCGAGATTGACCAGGGCGGCGTTGACCGCGTGGTCGACGTATTGTTCGATCACCGCATCCTGGAAAAACCCGAGCCCGAAGCGTCCGCCGCCGCCGCCGCTTCCGACTTCGCGGCGCCCGCTCTGCTCGGCGATGACGGTGACCGACAGGCGCACCAGTGGGCGCACGTCAGCTGCGCGCGTGCCATCGGCGCGCGCGACGAGCACCACGTCGTGCTCGGCCGCCAGACCCGCCATGACCTGGACAACGCGGGGGTCTTTGGCACGTGCCAGGCGCTCGACCTTCTCCAGCAGCGCCACTTTCTGCGTGCTGTCGAGCGTACCGATCGGGTCGGTCGGCCCGTACAGCGTGCGGCTGCCGGCGACCTGCGGTGTCACGCCCAGCTTCACACGCCGGCTTTGGCCGGCTGCGGCGATGGTGCGCACGGTGCGCGCGGCGTCCTGCAAGGCCGCATCGGAAATGTCGTCGCTGTAGGCGAAGGCGGTGCGTTCGCCAGCCACCGCGCGCACGCCCACGCCCTGGTCGATCGAGAAGCTGCCGCTCTTGACGATGCCCTCCTCGAGGCTCCAGCCCTCGTGGCGCGTGCTCTGGAAATACAGGTCGGCATCGTCGATGCGGTGCGACGCGATCGTCGCCAGTGCCGCCGCGAGGTGCGACTCGGTCAGACCAAAGGGCTGCAGCAACATCCGCTCGGCCGTGGCCAAACGCTCGAGGGTGGGTTCGCGCGCGATCATCGTGAAGGTCATTCTAGGTGCGTGCCGTGCGTCACCCGGCGGCGGGGACATTCACGCTTCTTTACCTAGCCGCAACGGAACTGCGTCGCCGGCCGTCGCTGCCAGGCCGTTGTCGAGGGGCGCGTCGCGCCCGCCCCAAGAGCGGGGCGGCCCCAGACCGATCCGACAACCCCATTTCAGGAGTTCCCCATGAAAACCTTCTCCCCCCTAGTTGCCGGCGCCGCGCTGGCCCTGGCTGCCGTCGGCGCGTCCGCCCAAACCGCCGCATCGGCACCCGGCACCAACACGCCGCGCATCGACCAGCGCCAGGCCAATCAGGAACAGCGCATCGACAAGGGCATTGCCTCGGGTCAGTTGACGCGGCGCGAGACGCGTCGCCTCGAGAAGGAGCAGGCGGTGATCAACCGCGCCGAAGACAAGGCCAAGGCCGACGGCAGTGTCACCGCCAAGGAACGCAGGCGCGTGACCAGGATGCAGAACAGGGCGAGCAAGGACATCTACCGCCAGAAGAACGACGCTCAGGTCGCTAAGCCCTGATCGTCGCCACGCAGCGCCAGCGCACGCGCGTACAGCGCGTTGCGCGGCGCACCCGTGATCGCAGCCGCCAACGCCACCGCCTGCTTGAGCGGCAGTTCGGCCAGCAGCGCCGCCAGCGTGTGTTCGGCCTGCGGATCGAGCGCGTCGGGCGGTGGCGTGGCCGCGGGCAAGGCGTGCAGCACGAGCACGAATTCGCCGCGTGCGCGGTTCGCGTCGGCGGCCAGCCACGCGGGCGCCTCGCGCGCTGCCAGCCCGACGACGGACTCGAACTGCTTGGTGAGCTCACGCGCAATCGTCAACTGGCGCTCGGGCCAGCGCGCGGCGAGTTCGTCGAGCAACATGGCGATGCGGTGCGGCGCCTCGAACATCACCACTGACCCCTGTGCGATCGGGGCGATGCGATCGAGCGCCGCGCGCCGCTCGGCGGGCTTCGCGCCGGGAAATCCGATGAAGGTGAAGCCACCGCCGGCCGCATCGCCGGCCACCGACAGCGTGGTCGCGACGCTGCTGGCCCCCGGGATCGGCATCACTCCATGACCCGCGGCGCGCACGGCGCGGACCAGCAGTGCACCCGGGTCCGAGATCGCCGGCGTGCCGGCGTCGCTGACGTAGGCCACGCGCTCGCCGCGCGCGAGGCGTTCGATCACCGCCGCCGATGCCGCGCTCTCGTTGTGCTCGTGCAGTGCGATCAGCGGCTTGACGATGCCCAGTCGCGAGAGCAACACGCCGCTGACGCGTGTGTCTTCGCAGGCCACCGCATCGACGAGGCCGAGCACGTGCACCGCACGCAGCGTCAGGTCGGCGAAGTTGCCGATCGGCGTGGCCACGACGTACAGCGCACCCGGCGGATGGTGCTGGCCGCCGGCCGCCACGGCGGCGGCCTGGGTGATGATCGCGGCCGAGGAGGAGGTGGTGGCGACGACGATGTTCTCCGGGGATGGGCGCAGGCGGGGGGACGATCCGGCACAACGCCTGCAGCGTGGTCACGCTGCCGAGGACGCCGCGCTTGCCCACCTGCAGCGTGCCGGCCTAACGCTGGTGGCGCGCAATTATCGGGTGGCACGGGGGCCGCACGCGCGCGGCGGCGAGGTCGACCTGATCCTGCGCGAACGCGACGGCACGCTCGTGTTCGTCGAGGTGCGCTCGCGTGCCGACGCTCGCCACGGCGGAGCCGCGGCGAGCGTCGGCTCCGCCAAGCGGGCCAGCCTCGTCTTCGCGGCACAGCACTATCTCGCGCGCCTTCGCACCTTGCCCGCCTGCCGTTTCGACGTGGTGGCAATCGACGGCGAGCGCATCGAGTGGTTGAAGGCGGCGTTCGACGCATCCTGACGCCGCGGACCCGCACGCCGGGACGGACCTCGCGGAATCCGTGTCATATGATCCATCTTCATGCTCGAACAGCGCATTCAGCAGCAGTTCTTCGAGTCCGCGGACCTGCTCTCGCAACACGCCGATGCCCTGTCCCGCCCGATCGCCCAGGCTGCGAGTGCGCTCGTGGGCTGCGTCACCGGTGGCGGCCGGTTGCTGATCGCCGGTGGCGGGGGATCGAGCGCCTTGGCGGCGTACGCCGTCGCTCTGTGGGCCGGGCGCTTCGAGCGCGACCGCCCGCCGCTTGCAGCGATCGCGCTGGGGCTGCAGGCGCCGCTGTCAGGCCTGCTGTCGGAGGCCGGCGATCCGACGCGTGCGCTGGCCAAGGAGGTGCAGGCACTGGGCACGCCCGGCGACGTGCTGATCGTGGTCGCGGCCGGCCGCACAACGCCGAGCCTCGTGGCCGCGGTGCAGGCGGCGCAGGCCAAGGACATGACGGTGATCGCGTTGACGGGCAATGACGCCGGAGTGGGTGAACTCCTCGGCGAAACCGATGTCCATATCGCAGTGCCGCACGATCGTGCGGCACGCATCTTCGAAACCCACACGCTGGTTCTGCATTGCCTGGCCGACGCGGTGGATCTTCAGCTCATGGGCGAACAGGATCTGGCATGACTCTTCTTGAATTCAAGTTCCCGCGCGGCGCCTGGCGTGCCGCTGCTGGCGCGCTTGCGCTGCTCTCGCTCGGCGGTTGCGCTGCCTTCGTGGTGGGTGGCGCCGTCGGCACCGCGATGGTCGTCACCGACCGCCGCACCGCGGGCGTGCAGCTCGAGGACCAGAACATCGAGCTGAAGTCGCTGACGCGCATCCGCGAGGCGGTGGGCGACCGTGGCCATGTCAGTGCCACCAGCTACAACCGCATGGTGCTGCTTACCGGTGAGGTGTCCAGCGAGGCCGATCGCAGCGCGGTCGAGCAGGCCATCACCCGCATCGAGAACGTGCGCTCGACCGTCAACGAACTCGCAGTCATGGGAGCGAGCTCGATGACCGCGCGCTCGAACGACACGATCCTCACCAGCAAGGTCAAGGCGAGCTTCATCGACGCCAAGGACCTGCACGCGGGTGCGCTGAAGGTGGTGACCGAGCGCGGCGTGGTCTACCTGATGGGGCGTGTCACCGAACGCGAGGCCGACCGCGCCACCGACCTGGCGCGAGGCGTGCCCGGCGTGCAAAAGGTGGTCAAGGTCTTCGAGATCCTCACCGAGGCCGAGCTCGCGGCGCTGGGCAGCGAGAACAAGAAGTAGGGCACTAGGCGCGCGGTGCCGGCGCCTCATCGGCAGCCGGGCCCGAGCTACCTCAGTCGCCTGATCAGGCTGGAGGTGTCCCAGCGCTCGCCGCCCATCGCCTGCACGTCGGCATAGAACTGGTCGACCAGTGCGGTCACTGGCACCTGGGCCCCGTTGCGCCGGGCTTCGTCGAGCACCAGACCGAGGTCCTTGCGCATCCAATCGACCGCGAAACCGAAATCGAATCGGTCGTCGATCATCGTCGCGCCGCGGTGGTCCATCTGCCAGCTTTGCGCTGCGCCTTTGCCGATGACGTCGAGCACCAGTTTCATGTCCAGACCGGCACGCTGGCCGAAAGCGATGCCCTCAGCCAGACCCTGCAGCAGTCCGGCAATGCAGGTCTGATTGACCATCTTGGCGAGCTGTCCCGCGCCTGCAGGGCCGATCAAGGTCACCGCCTTGGCGAACGCCAGCGCGACCGGCTTCATGACCTCGAAGGGCTCTGCGTCGCCGCCACACATCACGGTCAGCGTGCCGTTGACGGCCCCGGCCTGGCCGCCCGACACCGGTGCGTCGACGAAGTGCAGCCCGCGGGCCTTGGCGGCCGCATGGAGTTGCCGCGCCACCTCGACCGAGGCGGTCGTGTGGTCGACCATCACCGCACCGGGCGCCATGCCGGCGAAGGCGCCAGCGTCGCCAAGCACCACCGAACGCAGGTCGTCGTCGTTGCCGACGCAAGAGAAGACGACCGCGGCGCCCGCTGCGGCGTCGCGCGGCGTGGTCGCGGCGCGGCCG
>JAOUIM010000252.1 GCA_029884035.1 Aquincola sp.
GCCACGGCGCCTGTGCGCACGCCCGACAACGACGACGACACGATCCGGCTCGTTGCGAGCGCGGCCAACGAAACGATCGATGCACTGACGTTGCCCGCCTCGCGCCAGGCCGCGGCGATCGAGCGCGTCGCGCACCGCTATGCGCGCACGCTCGATCTGACCGCGCGCGACCTCGTGGCCGCCCTTCAGGGCAGCGCGGTGGCCGGACCGGCCCCGGCGTCGAGGCACGCACCGCTGTCGGCCGCCTGATGAATGCCCGCGCGCCGGCCCCGCGGATCGGGCGATTCGTACTGCTCCGTGAGCTGGGGCGCGGTGCGCAGGCGACCGTCTGGCTCGCACACGACCCGCGCTTGGATCGCGAGGTGGCGCTCAAGGTGCTGGACCCGACCGACGACGCACTGGCGGTCGACCAATGGCTGCACGAGGCGCGCGCGGTGAGCCGCCTCGCGCACCCGAACCTGGTGCCGGTGTTCGAGGCCGACGAATCCGAGGGACGCCCCTACCTCGTGTTCGAGTACGTGCCGGGCCCCACGCTCTCGTCGCTGCTGCGCGAACACGGCGGCTCGCTGCCGGCGCGCGAGGCGGTCGCGCTGATGCTCGGCGTGCTCGATGCGCTGGCGTTGGCGCACGAACGCGGCATCGTGCACCGTGACCTCAAGCCGTCGAACGTCCTGATCGACACCGAAGGCCGCGCGCGCGTGATGGACTTCGGCATTGCCGCGCGTCGCAACGATGCGGGGGAGTCCGGCATCACCTGTGGCACGCCCGGGTACATCTCGCCCGAGGCTGCGCGGGGCGCGGCGCCGCAGCCGGCGATGGACCTCTTCGCCGCGGGCGTGATGCTCGCCGAGATGCTTGGCGGTCGCCGCTTGCTGGAGGAGCGAGACCCGGTGCGCGCGCTCGAACGCGTTCAGCGCGAGGATCTGGCGCTGGCCGCGACGCGGGTCGACGGCGAGCCGATCGACGAGGCTCTGCGCGCCATCGTGCAGCGTGCACTCGCGCGCGATGCCGTTGAACGAACGCGCAGCGCCGCGGCACTGCGGCAGTCACTGGCTGGCTGGTTGCAGGGGGAGGCCGCGAGCGCAGACCCGGGCGATGCTGTCGATGCTGTGGGAGGCGACGACGAGGGTCACGCGACGCTGTACTTCCTGTTGCGCCGCATGAAGACGAGGGCCGATTTCCCGGCGCTTTCCGATGCAGTCGGTCGCATCCAGCGCGTGGCCGACTCCGAGCGCGAGAATCTCTCGGCGCTGGCCGACGAGATCCTCAAGGACGTCGCCCTGACCCACAAGCTGCTGCGGCTCGTCAACTCGGCGCACTACAGCGCGGCGGGGGGTGCGGTCACCACGGTGTCGCGCGCGGTCGCGCTGGTGGGTTTTGCCGGCATTCGCAACATGGCGCTGTCGCTCGTGCTGCTCGAGCACATGCAGGACAAGCGCCATGCCGAGCAGTTGAAGGAAGAATTCCTTCGTGCGCTGATGGCCGCCATGTTGGCCAAGGAACTGACCGCGCACGGCTATGAGGCCGAGGAGAGTTTTCTTGCCGCAATGTTCCAGAACCTCGGCCGCCTCCTGGTGGAGTTCTACTTTCCCGAAGAAGCGCGGCAGGTCCGCTCGATGGTGCGCCCGGCCACGGCACGCGTGGCGGCGCTCGCCGAGGCGACCGCGGTGCAGCGCGTGCTCGGACTCTCCCTCGCCGAAATCGGTCTGGGCGTCGCGAGGGCCTGGGGCCTGCCCGACGCCTTGCAGCGCGTGATGCTTGCGCCCGAGGGAGAGGCCCCCGCACACCAGCTGCCGAGCAGCGGGCCGCAGCACCAGCGCTGGCTCGGCCGCATGGCCACGCAGGTTGCCGACGCGATGCTGAATGAGGACGGGGAGGGCGCCGATGCGAGGCTTGCGGCGCGCATCGAGACGATTGCCGACGCGCATGCGCGGGCATTGCGCCTGTCTCCCGAGCAGGTACAGGCTGCAGTGCATCAGGCGCAGGAGCGCCTGTCGCAGCTGGCCCAGGCGATGCAGATCCAGCTCGGCCCCAAGGCGCGCGCGCGCCGGTTGTTGAGGTCCGAGGCGCCCACGCCATCGGCCACCGGTGAGTTGCTCGACGAGCACACACTGAAGGCCAGCGAGACCGCGCCGGCCGGTCAGGGCAAGGCGCCGGACATCGGGACAGGCTCGCCAGCCGACGCGGCGAGAGTGGCCGAGGTGCTGGCGCAGGGCGTGCAGGACATCACCCAGCACATGGTCGCCGACTCGTTCCAGCTCAACGAGGTGCTGCGCATGATCCTCGAGACGATGATGCGTGCGCTCGGGCTGCGGCGCGTGGTCTTCTGCCTGCGCGACCCGAAGACGCACATGCTCACCGGCCGTTTCGGCCTCGGCGAGGGCGCCCAGGCCGCGGCTGCCGCGATCCGCGTGCCGCTGGGCAAGCCTGCAGGCGGCGCGCTGCCCGATCTGTTTGTTGCAGTGTGCGCCAGGGGTGTCGACACGCTGATCGCCGATGCGACGCAGCCTTCGATCGCCCAACGTCTGCCCTCGTGGTTCACGCAGCGGATCGGCGCACCATCGTTCCTGCTGCTGCCGATGCAGATGAAGGGCGCACCGTTCGCGCTGATCTATGGCGACCAGCCCAAGGCCAGCGGCATCGTGCTGGGGGAGAAGGAACTCGCGCTGCTGCGCACGCTGCGCAATCAGGGCGTGATGGCGTTCAGGCAGGTGGGGTGACGAGCCTTACCCCCGGCACTGGTTGCAACGCTGAGGGCTGCTTGGTTCCCCACCTGACCCGGTTGGGCGCGCTTCCATGCGGGGAGGCCCGTCGAGGCGGATTGTAGTTGGCCGCTGGGGCACGCACCGCGCGCTCAGCGCAGCTGCAACGCGTCGTCGCCGAATTCGATGCCCAGCGGCTCGATCACGAGGCGCTTCGCGCCGGCCTCGACAGCGCCAGCGACCCAGGCCTGGACGCCTTGGGCGCGAGCAACAGCCACGGTACGCTCGGCCTCGGCCGATGCAACGAACAGCGCGAAACCGGCACCCATGTTCAACGTCGAGTAGGCCTCGCGGTCGTCCTGCTGCGCGTGCTGCTGGATGAACCGCAAGACCGGCGGTACCGGAGGCAATTGCGTGATGCGGTAGGTGAATGCAGCCGGATGGCGCAACAGCTTGCGCCATCCGTGCCCGGTGATGTTGGCGGCATAGTGCGGCGCGATGCCGGAGCGCCACAGCGTTTCGGTCACCGGCGCGTACAGCGTGGTCGGTGCGAGCAGGGCTTCACCATAGGTCGCGTCACTCGCATCGATCGCGGTCAGGTAGCCTCGCGGCAATCGCTCGACCAGCTTGCGCGCGAGCGACAGCCCGTTGGCATGGATGCCCGACGACGCCAGCAGCACGATCGCGTCCCCCGCGGCGAGCCTGTCGCCCACCGACAGGCGCTGCTTCGGGTTGATCAGCCCGGTGCAACTGGCGGCCAGGTCGATGCGGCCAGCCTCGACGATCCCCGCCAGTGCCGGCGTCTCGCCGCCGCCCCAGGCCACGCCGCAGACCTCGCACGCGTGCCGCCAGCCATCGACGAGCGCGGCAGCCCGCTCGGCGTCGCCAAACCAGTCGCTGCCGCCCGCCGCCCAGTAGGCCTGCACGACGAGCGGCGTGGCGCCCACCGTGATCAGGTCGTTGACCGCCATCGCGATCGTGTCCTGCGCGATGCCGGCGTAGTAGCTGCGCCCTGTGAGCCGCGACATCTCGTCGGCCACCAGCGCCTTGCTGCCGAGGCACTCGACGATGCTTGCCAGGTAGAACGGTCCGACATCGACCACGTAGGCCGACTCGCCGCGCGAGGCCTTCACTTCGGCAAAGCCGTGAGAGGCGAGCTGGCCCGCGGTGGCCGCGGCGGCGCGCTGCGCGGCCACCTTGAGCGGGTCGATCTTGTCGTAGTCGACGCCGGCCTGTTCGTACGTGAGCACCGTCATGGCGCGGGATTATCGGCCACGGTGGCGCGGCGGGCGCCTCTAGAATGGACCGCATGTCCTATGTCGTGCTCGCGCGCAAGTACCGGTCGCGGACCTTCTCCGAGATGGTCGGCCAGGAGGCGGTGGTCACGGCGCTGACGCATGCGCTGGAGCAGCGGCGCCTGCATCACGCCTACCTGTTTACCGGCACGCGCGGCATCGGCAAGACGACGGTTTCGCGCATCCTCGCAAAGTGCCTGAATTGCACCGGGACCGACGGCAACGGCGGCATCACCGCGACACCCTGCGGCGTGTGCACCGCGTGCACCGAGATCGATGCCGACCGCTACATCGACTACATCGAGCTCGACGCGGCTTCCAATCGCGGGATCGACGAGATCCGCGACCTGCTAGAGCGCGCGGCCTACAAGCCCAGCGTGGGCCGCTTCAAGATCTTCATGATCGACGAGGCGCACCAGCTCACGAAGGACTCGTTCAACGCGCTGCTGAAGACGCTCGAGGAGCCGCCCGACTACCTCAAGTTCGTCCTGGCCACCACCGACCCCGAGAAGATGCTGCCCACGGTGCTGTCGCGCTGCCTGCAGTTCAACCTGCGGCCGATGGCGCCCGAGGTCATCGCGGCGCACCTCGAGCATGTTCTGAACGCCGAGCGCGTGGCTTTCGACCCGACGTCGATCCGGCTGCTCGCGCGGGCGGCCCGGGGGTCGATGCGCGACGCGTTGTCGCTGACCGACCAGGCGATCGCATTCGGCGGGGGCAAGCTCGAGGCCGATGCGGTGCGCACGATGCTCGGCAGCGTCGACCGCGGCCATGCAGAGCGTTTCGTTCGCGCGCTGGCGGCGCGCGACGGGCGCGCGGTGCTTGCCGGCGTCGACGGTCTGCGCGAGCATGGGCTGTCTGCGGCTGGCACGCTCGAGGAGCTCACGGGATTGCTGCAGCAGATGGCGGTCGAACAGGCCGTGCCTGGCGCCTTGCCCGATAACGATCCCGACGTGCAGGTCGTGCGCGAACTCGCCGCGCTGCTGCCCGCCGACGAGACCCAGCTGCTCTACAGTTTTGCGTTGCATGGGCGCCAGGAACTGGCGCTCTCACCGGATGCCTACGCAGGCCTTGCGATGGTGCTGTTGCGGCTGCTGGCGTTTGCGCCGGCAGGCGAGGGCGGCGCGGCGCCGCAGCGCGCGGGATCGCCGGGCTCGTCGGCACGCAGCGCAACGCCAGTGGCCGCGCTGTCGCGTACCGCAGCCTCGCGCACCGCGACCACGCCGCCCACGCCGGCTCCCGGTTCGACGCCGGCACCTGCGAGTTCGGCACAGACGCTGCGCCGCTCCCGCGGCGCCGAAATTCCGGCGTGGCTCGACGACGGGCCGCCCGACGAGCAGCCCACCACGCTTGGCAATGCGGCCGCAACCAAGGCCCCCACGGCGCCGACACTGGAGCCGACGGCCTTGGGCGAGCGCTGGGTCTCGCTCGTGACCCTGCTCAACCAGCAGCAACTCATCGCTGCACTGGTGCGCGAACTGGCGATGCAAGCGCAACTGATCGAGCAGCGCGACGGCGCCGAGCCGGTCTGGCGCTTGCGCGTCGAGCGCGAGTCGCTGCGTTCGCCGGCGCTGGTCGACAAGCTGCGCGGCGCGCTCGTCAATGCGCTGGGCATCGAGACACTGCGCCTGGAAACAGAGCCGGGGAACGTGACGGACAACCCGGCCAAGCGCGAGGCGGCCGAGCGCGAGCGGCGACTGCGCGAGGCCGAAGCCTTCATCCGCAGTGACCCGCTGGTGCAGGAGATGCTCGCGCAGTTTC
>JAOUIM010000253.1 GCA_029884035.1 Aquincola sp.
GAGATCGTTGCGCTCCCGGCAGCCGGCCTCGTGTGCGAACGCGTTGCGCTCGCAGCACCCCGACCTGTTCGTCGCGATCGGCCTGTGCACCCACCTGGGATGCTCGCCGACCCTGCATCTCGACGAGAACGTCACCGGCGAAGCGCCCATCGGGGGCTTCGTCTGCCCGTGCCACGGCTCGCGATTCGACCTCGCCGGTCGGGTGGTGAAGAACGTGCCCGCACCGACCAACCTCGAGATCCCCGACTACCGCATCGGCGCCGGCCAGGTGGTCACGATCGGGTCGTGAGGTTGCGCGTGCGCGCGTTCGTCGGGCCCCGCCGTCAGGCCGCGCCGCCCGCGACCACCGCGCCCATCTGCTGCGCCATGGTCAGGAACTGCGTGGCCAACAAGCCTTGCGGCTGGGTGCCGAGGAAGTCCCGCACGATGAAGGTCTCGTTGCCCATGCGCGCCTCGAAGCGGTAGCCCTCGTGATGCGAGGCCCGGCCCGAGATCACCATCTCGCTCGAGTCGGAGATCAGGACACGGTTGCCGATCGGCGAGTCCGTTTCGAAGTGCCTGCTGCCCTTGACGACGGTGACAAGAAACCACATGGTGGCCTTTCGTGCGGGCAACGGATCAACGGGCCGAAGGGCCAAGGACGAGCCTGCTGTTGACGAGGTTGACGCGGGTGTCAGCGAGCATAGTCGGTTGCGACGCCCCAGCCCGGTTCCACGCGGACGCCGGAGGCTCCCATGCCACATCCGTCTCGAACCGGGGGTGGATGAGGCTGGTGCACTCGGCGGCGCAAAGTCACCGCGGACTGTGTCCAGTCGACCTTGGCGACGGCCTCAGGGGTGCTGCGCGCCCCTGCGTATGCTCCAGAACCGCTCCATCGACAGGTAGGTGAACGACGCCGACCAGGCGATCAGCAACAGGCCGTTGAGAGCCTCCAGGCCGATCAGCAGGCGCATGTGGCCGCTTGGCGTGACGTCGCCGAAACCCAGCGAGGTGTAGGTCTCGGCCGAGAAGTACATCCAGCTCTCGAACGTCACGGGCGAGACGCCGCGCAACGTGCCCACGCCCGGCACCTCGACCAGCCCGTACATCGCCAGCGCCCACAGCGCCATCTCGAGCAGGTGCGCGATCAGCATCACGAACATCACTATGAGCAGCTTGCTGCGGTTGGGGATGCGCATCGACGGCAGTCGTTCGTTGAGCGTGCCCAGCACCTCGTAATGGAACACCGTGGTCAGGAAGACCACCACGACACACACGACAAGCACGATCAGCATCGGGGCCCTCCGATGGGCGATCTTATCGAGGCGCCGCGTTCAGCCGCGCGACCGGGCTCGGCTCATTTGCTCATGACCTCGATCGCATCGACGCGCCCGCGCAGGTACGGTCGCAACGCGTCGCTCGTCAATTGGCTGCGCGCATGCGCGTCACCTTTGAGGCAGGCGTCGAAGAACGCCAGCGTCGCCGCGCGCACCACCGGCTGCACGTCGGAGCGCGAGCGTGACGGCAGCATGCCGTGCGACGAGCCGGTCGAGTCGGAGAACGCGGTGTGGTCGGCGTTGGCGAGCCAGATCAGGTGCTTGTCACCGGCTGGCCACAGCGCGAAGGCGCGGCGGCGGTTCTCGGGCGTGGCCTTCTGCTGCTCGTCACGGCTGCCGCTGACGCCCAGCAGGGGCACCGCAAGCGAGGCGTAGCTCGCCTCGGTGAAGAAGGGCTCGCCGGGACCCTGCGGCGACAGGGCCACGCCGCAGGCGACACGGCGGTCGCGCAGATCGGGACCGAGGCCACGGCCCGGTGGCACGGTCGGCACGAGCCAGTCGAGTGCCGGGCGCATGCCGGCCACGACCAGTGTCGTGTAAGCGCCGAACGAGTGGCCGAGCACGCCGACACGCGTCGGGTCGAGTCGGCCGCGCAGCCGTTCGTGCGCGCGGTTCCACTGCTCGGCGCGGTCGATCGCGAAGCTCACGTCCTTCGGCCGCCCCAGCACTTCGTCGGCATCGCGTGTCATCGCCTCCAGGTTGGCCATCCAGCGCAGCGAGCGCTTCAACACGGCGGTGTTGCTGCCGACATGCTCGAGCGCGAGCACGGCGTAGCCGTGCGACGCGAGGTGCCGCGCCTGCGCGAAATTGGCGTCCCAGTGGCCGCCGGCACCATGCGACAGCACGACGACCGGGTAGGGTCCGCCGAGCGTCGGCACATGGACCTTGATCGGCAGCCGGCGGCCCGCTCGCGCGGAATCGGCGAGATCCGGGAACTCGATCGTCTCGACGGCCAGCGAGCCCGGGGCGGCCATATCGCCGAGCCCCCGCGCCTCCGACGCGGCGGCCGGCGCAGGCACGGCGAGCGCCAGGGCCACGGCCAACCCGAGCAGCAACGATGCGAGGCGACACCCGCGTCGTGGCGGAATGGGCGGGACGGCCACCGGCATCAGCTGCTGCGTCGCGGCGTCTTCTGGAAGGTGATCGGTCATGGCAATCACTGGGGGCGGCACAAGGGCCTCGCCGCATCGGCGTGGCGCGAGGATAGCCCGCGGCCTCGACGCACGCGAACGCGGCCGCCGTCCGCGCGCCCCGTCGATCGAACCACCCATTCCGGGGTCGAGATGATGACCGCTTTTCCACACAATCAGCTGTCGGATCGCCACCGTGACGGTCTGCGCGGGGAGTCGGATGGACTGGAGTCGGGGGTCCCGGATCGGTGCGCTGCTGGGTGCCGCCGCGCTCTGCGCTGTCGTCGCGATACCCGCCGCCAGCCGCGAGCCTCGCGCCCACGGGCGGGAACGGCTCGCGCAGTACCGGCTCCCGGCCGAAACGATCGCCCGTTACGCCGCGCTCGCCGCGGGATCGGTCAGCGACGACTCGACACGCCTGAATTCGATGTTCGCCGACCGGTCGCCATGGGTCGGTCCGGAGCATCGCGCCGGCGTGGGCCGCAACCCCTACACGCTCGTGCTCACGGTCGGTGGCGTGGCCCGGGTAACCGGCGACGTGCACTCGCAGTGGCAGGCCGGGTGGGAGGTCTACGAATCCGCTGACGCGAGCCGTGAGGTGTTGATGGCGGTGTCGGGACTGGCGCGAAAGCGCGCGGCAGCCGGCCAGCGACTGACGCTGACGGCCAGCAGCCCACCGGTGAGCTTCCGCGGCGAACGCAAGGTCGCGCCGATGCTGGGCCTTGTGCAGTCGCGCAACCTCGACATCGACGATGTCCGACTCGAGGTGTGGTCGGGCACGGCGCCGCTGCCGTGGCCGGTCGAAGCGGCATCGCTGCTGGCGCCGCTGGGCGTGGCCGCAGCCGGCATGTGGGGCGTGTGGGGAATGGCGAATCGCCGGCGCCTGGCCGCCCGGTCCGCGCCGGAGATTTCGCCCGTCGCCAAAGGGCCGGGCGGCACGGTGATCGCCGACGACCCCGGCGCACATCGGCGCGCCGTCGAGGTGACCGACCCGCCGCCCGCGCCGACGCGCGATCACGAGTTGCGGGTCTTCGAGTCGCTGCACCAGGTGTTGCGTGTCGGCCTGGCCGTGGAAACGGTGCTTGACGCTGCGCGCGAGCGAAAGCCTCGGAAGGGAAAGAAACGAAGCGCCGACGCGCCCTGAGTCACGGTGGAGGGCGGCCGGGCCTGGCGAAGACGCGCCCGATGAACGCGGCACGCACCGCGTCGTATTCGGCCAGCGACGGCACGTGGCAGCGCCCGGGCACACGGTGCACCGGCAGCGCGCCCCGCAGCCGCCCCTGCAGCGCGAGCGCCGACGCCAAAGGCGTGATTGGGTCGTCCTCGCAATGCACCTGCAGCACCGGGACCGCGACCCTCGCCGCAACGAGATCGGCGCGATAGGCGTCGCGCAGCAACCAGCGCACCGGCAGCCACGGGTAGGCGCGCCGTGCGACGTCCAGCGCGGAGTCGAAACTGGAGTCCAGCAGCAGCGCACGCACCGGGACTTCGGCGGCGAGCATCACGGCGACCGCACTGCCGAGCGACTCCCCGTAGAGCACGATCCGATCGGACGCGATACCACGCGAACGCAGCGCATCGTAGGCGGTGCGCGCGTCGGATCGCCAGCCGGTCTCGCTCGGTTGGCCGCTCGAACCGCCGTAACCGCGCCAGGACAGCGCGAGCACACCGGCACCGTCGTGTGCCAAGCGCTCGAGACGGGCGGCTCGTGCGTGCAGGTTCGCGCCGTTGCCGTGCAGGTACAGGTAGACCGGCGATTGCGCGGTGCGCGGCGCGATCCACCAGGCAACGAGACGCTCGCCGTCGGGCGCATCCAGCGTCTCGACCACGACCTGTCGCAACCCGACAGCGGTCGGATCCATCGGCGAACGGTCCGGGTAGTACTGCAGCGAGCGCTGGAACACGAACACCAGCACGCACACGCCGACATAGATCAGCAGCAGACCGGCGAGAAGGGCAGGCAGGACTCGCATCGAAACCATGGCCGTCGACAACGGCGTTGGACGCCCGACGGGGCGACGTTCATCCCAATGAGGATGCGCCCTCCGGGCGCGAAATCGAGCGTCGGTGGACAATGGCGGTCGGACATTCGACAGAAACGACCTGACCATGACCATTCCCGCCTACCCCTCCACTCAACTCCTGATCGACGGCCAGTGGTGCGATGCCGCCGACGGCCGCACGCTGCCCGTCGTCAACCCCGCCAGCGGCGCCGAGATCGGCCGCGTGGCCCACGCCGGCCGTGCCGACCTCGACCGCGCGCTCGCCGCGGCGCAGAAAGGGTTCGCCACCTGGCGCGCGATGCCGGCCATCGAGCGCGCCAACATCATGCGCCGGGCCGCTGCACTGCTGCGCGAACGCCTGGACACGGTCGCGGCCTACATGACCCTCGAGCAGGGCAAGCCGTTCGCCGAGTCGAAGGTCGAGACGCTGTCGGGTGCCGACACCATCGAGTGGTTCGCCGACGAGAGCCGGCGCATCTACGGGCGCATCGTGCCGCCGCGCAACATGGCGGTCCAGGCGCAAGTGCTCAAGGAGCCGGTCGGGCCGGTCGCGGCGTTCACGCCATGGAACTTCCCGATCAATCAGGTGGTTCGCAAAGTCAGCGCGGCGCTGTCAAGCGGCTGCTCGATCATCGTCAAGGCGCCCGAAGAGACGCCGGCGTCGCCGGCCGCGCTGATCCGCGCCTTCGTCGATGCGGGCGTGCCGGCGGGGGTGATCGGCCTGGTCTACGGCAACCCGGCCGAGATCTCGAACTATCTGATCCCGCACCCGGTGATCCGCAAGATCACTTTCACAGGCAGCACGCCGGTGGGCAAGCAGCTCGCTGCGATGGCGGGCCAGCACATGAAGCGGGTGACGATGGAACTCGGCGGCCACGCGCCGGTGATCGTGGCCGAAGACGCCGACATCGCGCAGGCGGTCAAGGCCGCGGGCGCGGCCAAGTTCCGCAACGCCGGCCAGGTGTGCATCTCGCCGACGCGCTTCCTGGTGCACAACAGCATCAGGTCGGAGTTCCAGCGTCAGCTGGTGGCCTACACGCAGGGCTTGAAAATCGGCGACGGTATGAGCCAGGGCACCACCCTCGGCCCGCTGGCCAATCCGCGGCGCCTGGCTGCGATGCAGCAGATCACCGAGGACGCGATGAAGCAAGGCGCGCAGGTCCTCGCCGGTGGCGAGCGCATCGGCAATGGCGGCAACTTCTTCGCCCCGACGGTGCTGACCGACGTCCCGCTCACTGCCAAGGTGTTCAACGATGAGCCGTTCGGCCCGGTCGCGGCAGTGCGCGGCTTCGACACGCTCGACGAG
>JAOUIM010000426.1 GCA_029884035.1 Aquincola sp.
TCGGTCTCGAGGTCCTGGTGGCCGCGGACATCGTGCGCAGCGTGACGCTGGCGCCGTCGATGGACGGGCTTGCCGTTCTCGCGACGCTGGTGGTGATCCGCACCTTCCTCAGCTGGAGTCTCGCGCTCGAACTCGACGGACGCTGGCCCTGGCAGCGCCCCATTCCCCCCACCGCATCGGAGACCACCCCATGACCACCCGAACCCTGCCCCGTTTCCTCGCCGCCGCCGCGCTCGCCGCATCGCTGGGCAGCGCGCTGGCCCAGACCGTCGCTGCCGACGGCGTGGTGCGCGTCAAGAGCGCGTACCCCGTCGACGAGACGATTGCGCGCCTGAAGGCCGACATCGCCGCCAAGGGCATTCGCTTCTTCGCCGAGATCGATCAGACCCAGCTCGCACAGGGCGCCGGCATCTCGCTGCACCGCTCGACGCTGCTGGAGTTCGGCAATCCGCCACTGGGCACCCAGTTCATCACCGCGCGCGCTGAAGCCGGCCTGGACTGGCCGGTGCGCCTGCTCGTGACACAGGACGAACGCGGCGACGTGTGGGCGGTCTACACCGACTTCAACTGGATCGCGCAGCGGCACGGCATCACCAACCGCGCCGAGCAGTTCAAGACCGCCAGCGGCGTGATCGCCTCGATCACCGGCGCCGTGGCCGACCCGCGCTGAACGCGCCTGCCGTTGCCCGAGGGACCGCGCCCATGGACATGACGCTTCCTGTTGCCGTCGCACCGCAAGCCGCCGCCACGCCGCTGCGCCAGGCCACCCTGCTCGCGCGGCTGCTCGCCGAGGCCATGATCTCCAACGTGCAGACGACCGCGGCACTCAACCGTTCGGCCGCTGATGCGCTGCTCGCACAGGCGCGCCTGGCCACGCCGCTGCGCTTTGCCCAGGTCGACGACGCCTGGCGCTCGAGCTGGCGCAGCTTCGAGCTGAGCGCGAGCACGGCCGACCGCCTGCTCGGCCTGGCGCGCGACCACGTCGAGCGCAGCACGCTCGGCCTGGCCCGCGTGACCGAGCGCCTGCTCGGCGAACTCGCGCAGCTCCAGGCGGGTCAGATCGAGTCGCTGCGCGACGCCTTTGGTGCGTTGCGCGATGCGCAGGAAGCGTATCTTCATGCCACCGAGCAGGTCCACCGGCGCGTGATCGTGCTGGCACGGACGGTCGACACCGGAGTCATCGATGCCCACCAGGAATAAGCCCCGCGCGACCGTGCGCAAGACGTCGGCGCCGCAGACCGTTCTCGTGCTCCAGGGCGGCGGCGCGCTCGGCGCGTACCAGGTCGGTGTCGTGCAGGCGATGCTCGAGGCTGGCATCGAACCCGACTGGGTGATCGGCACCTCGATCGGCGCGATCAACGGCGCGCTCGTCGCGGGCAACGACCCGGCCCACCGCCTCGAGCGCCTGAACGCGTTCTGGGACACGCTGCGCTGGCGCTCACCGCTGTCGAGCCTGGGCTTCGAACCCGGTGCGCTGAACCCGCTGTCGAACGCGACGATCGTGTCGCAGGGCGTGCCCGGGTTCTTCGCGCCCAACCCCGCGGCGGCCTGGGGTGCGCTTGCGCCGGTGGGCACCGAGCGTGCGGCCTGGTACGACACCTCGCCGCTGGCCGACACGCTGCGTGCGCACGTGGACTTTGGCCGCATCGCGCGCGGCAGCGCGCGCCTGACCGTGGGGGCGGTCAATGTCGAGAGCGGCGAGATGCGGTATTTCGACAGCCGCCACGAGAGGCTCGGCGTCGAGCATGTCATGGCCTCGGGAGCGCTGCCGCCCGCGTTCCCGGCGGTGCGCGTGGGCGACGCCTTGTACTGGGACGGCGGCATCTACTCGAACACGCCGATCGAGGCCGTGCTCGACGACAACCCGCGCCGCGACGCGCTGATCATCGCGGTGCAGTTGTGGAACCCGCAGGGACCGGCACCGCAGTCGATCTGGCAGGTCATGGGCCGGCAGAAGGACATCCAGTACGCCAGCCGTGCCGACAGCCACATCGCCCGCCAGCAGCAGATCCACCGCCTGCGCCATGTCATCAGCGAACTGGTCGGACACCTGCCGCCATCGGTGCGCGACACGCCGGCCGCCCGTGAGCTCGCAGGCTGGGGCTGCAAGACCACGATGCACGTCGTGCGACTGCTCGCGCCGCGCCTGGCGGCCGAGGACCACACCAAGGACATCGACTTCACGCCCGCGGGCATCCGTGCGCGGCGCGAGGCCGGCCTGATCGACACGCGCGAGGTGATCGCCGCGGCCCCGTGGAAGCACGCGCACGGCGAGGCGCACGACGGCGTGCACGTCCACGACCATGTGTCGAGCTGCTCGACCTTGTAGAGCGCCGACAATCGCGCGATGGACCTGCGCCGTCGCGCTCTCGAGGCACTGAGCCTCGCCGACCCCGTTGCCAAATCGGCGGCGGTGCGCCGCCTGTTCGACGAACGGCGCGCGCTGGTGATCGATACCGGCGCGACGATCGACGAATCGCCGGCGCTGCCGGGCCGCCCGGCGCGGCCGTGCCTGGTGGCACCGGCCGAACTGCCGAAGCGCTCGCCCTACACGCGCGAGGGCCGCGCCGCGCTGCTGCACGCGGTGGCCCACATCGAGTTCAACGCGATCAATCTCGCACTCGATGCGATCTGGCGGTTCGCCGACATGCCGGCCGACTACTACCAGGACTGGCTGCGCGTTGCCACCGAGGAGGCGCACCATTTCTCGCTGCTCGCGGCGCACCTCGCCACGCTCGGCCATGGCTACGGCGACTTCGATGCGCACGACGGCCTGTGGGCCATGGTCGAGAAGACCAAGCACGACCTCGTTGCGCGCATGGCGCTGGTGCCGCGCACGCTGGAGGCGCGCGGCCTGGACGCCACGCCGCCGATGCAGGCCAAGTTCGCGCGCGCCGGCGACGTGCGCGCGGTCGAGATCCTGGGCGTCATCCTGGCCGACGAGATCGGCCATGTCGCGATCGGCAACCGCTGGTACCGCTGGCTGTGCGAGCGCAAGGGGCTCGATCCGTTGGCGCACTATGCGAGGCTCGCGGCGCGACATGACGCACCGCGCGCCAAGCCGCCGTTCAACCTGGCGGCACGCCGCCGCGCCGGATTCAGCACCGAGGAGCTCGCGATGCTGCGCCACTGCCAGGAGCCCTGACACCACTGTGATTAAACTGCCCAACGTCGACAAATTCTCGGGGAGCCCTGTGCCATGCTGACCACCCGCCAATTCCTGCAAGCCACCGGCCTCGTTGCGGCCTCCCTGCTGTTCTCCTCCTGCGGCAAGAAGGAAG
>JAOUIM010000519.1 GCA_029884035.1 Aquincola sp.
GCCGCCGCCCCTGCGGCGCCTGCCCCGGCGCCCGCCAAGGTGTACGTCGTGGGCACGGATGCGGCATACGCCCCGTTCGAGAGCCAGAACGAGAAAGGCGAGATCGTCGGCTTCACGGTCGACGTGCTCAATGCCGTCGCGGCCAAGGCGGGCATCGAGCTCAAGTTCGTCAACACGCCGTGGGAGGGCATCTTCAACGCGCTCGGCCAGGGCGACCGCGACATGCTGGCTTCGTCGATCACGATCACTGACGAGCGCAAGCAGACGATGGACTTCACCGACGCCTATTTCGACGCGGTTCAGCTGATCGCGGTGAAGGCCAACAGCAAGATCGCCAAGTTCGCCGATTTGAAGAAGGCCAAGGTCGGCGTGCAGACCGGCACCACGGGCGACGAGGCGGTGACCAAGCTGCTCGGCAAGACGAGTACCAATATCAAGCGATTCGAATCCACGCCGCTCGCGCTCAAGGAACTCGAAGCCGGCGGCGTCGACGCGGTGGTGGCCGACAACGGCGTGGTCATCAACTACGTGGCCAACAACCCGGGCGGCAAATTCAAGACCGTGAGCGACAAGGAGTTCGCGCCCGAGCAGTACGGGTTCGCAGTCAAGAAAGGCAACGCCGAGCTGCTGGGCAAGCTGAACCAGGGCATCGCCGCGATCAAGGGCGACGGCAGCTACGATCAGATCTACGCCAAGTATTTCGGCGCACGCGCCGCCGCCGCGCCGGCGTCCGCCGCCTCAAAGTGATGTGCTGAGGAGCGCCCGCAATGGATCTGCGTTGGGAGATCCTGACCGGCTACGCGCCGCTGTTCGTCAGCGGCCTGTGGACGACGCTCGAGCTCACGCTGGTCGCGCTCACGGTGGGGTTGGCGCTCGGCGTGGTCCTCGGGCTGATCAGCAGTTCGCACGACGCGCCGCAGCCCAAGTCCGCGCCGGTGGCCTGGCTGCTGAAGATCGTGCGCGGGGTCACGGTGGCCTACGTCACCTTCTTCCGCGGAACGCCTTTGTTCGTGCAGATCCTGCTCGTGCACTTCGCGCTGATGCCCGCGCTGATCCATCCCGACGGCGGGCTGCTGATGAGCGGCGACGCGGCACGCGAGTTCCGCCAGAGCCACGGCGCCTTCTTCTCGGGTGCGCTCGCGCTCACGTTGAACGCCGGCGCCTACATCAGCGAGATCTTCCGCGCCGGCATCCAGAGCATCGCGCGCGGCCAGACCCAGGCCGGCTACAGCCTGGGCCTCACGCACGCGCAGACGATGCAGACCGTCGTGCTGCCGCAGGCGTTTCGACGCATGGTGCCCGCGCTGGTCAACGAAGGCGTCACGCTGATCAAGGACTCGTCGCTCGTGTCGGCGATCGGCCTGGCCGAACTCGCGCTGGCCGCGCGCACCGTGGCCGGCGCCTACTCGCGCTACTGGGAGCCATACCTCGCGATCTCGGCGGTGTACCTCGTGCTGTCGCTGGCGCTCGCGATGGTGGCCAAGCGGTTCGAGGTGCCGGCGTACCAGAGGGGGCGCTGAGCCGCGACTCGTGGCCCTGCGCGGCCTCGGAACCGCTCACGACCGAGACCCCTTACAACCTTGGTGAAGCACAGGCCGAACAGTGTCCACACGGAAAGAACGCGGCCTGCAGACCACCTGCGCTCCGAGTGCGAGCTCAGATTCGGGTCAGACCGCCGTGGTCGGTGCAACGTGTGCACTGGTACCGCAGGCGATGGCCGTGGATGATCCATCGCGCAATCAGCGCCTCAGTACCTTCCCTGCAAGCAGTTTCCCCACGAAGGCCTTGCCGTTTCCCGGCTTCATGAAGTGGCGGTACGCCTGCACGCCGAAACGCGTCGGATCGAGCAGGTAGTAATCGACGCTCATCTCGTCGGCGTTGCTGAAGCCGTTTCCCGGGAAGCGCTCGAGCACTTGCTGACGCATACCCGCGGGCATCGTCGAAAGTTGGGTGATGTACGCGATGTACTCGTGCGCCAGCCGGCTCGGTTTGTCCACCAGAAAATTCGCATCGGCCACGGCGTGTGCGATTTCGTGTGAGAGAACGCTGCGGCAAAGCGCGGTCGTCATGGGCACTTCGGCCGTGAAGTCCAACTTCAGGCATTGCAGAGCCTTCAGCATGTGTATGCACCGCGTCCGGCAGTCGTAGCAAGCGAAGCTCCTCCGGTCACACTGCGGCGGCAAGGTGTCGACCATACGGATCTCCAGCGGCGCGCGTGTGTCTAGGCCCTGGCTGGTGAGGAACAAGAAAGTCGTATCGATCGTCTTGCATACCTCATCAACCTCGTCGCCGACATCGGCAAGCACGCTGACTCGAGTACCAGGGCACAAGGATGCATCCGCGTCGACGAATCCGTGGACTCCGAGCACCAGGAACAAGCCAAGCCAGCGACTCCGCATCTGTGATCCGAGAAGCATTCCCACGACCCGCCGTCGCAAGATCCTGAGCCGAAGCTACGCGCCG
>JAOUIM010000254.1 GCA_029884035.1 Aquincola sp.
ATCCTTCCCGGCACCACCCACCTGCAGGTGGCGCAGCCGGTGAGCTTTGCGCACCACCTGCTGGCCTACGTGGAGATGTTCGGGCGCGATGCCGAGCGCCTGGTGGATGTACGCAAGCGCGTCAACCGCCTGCCGCTGGGCGCCGCGGCGCTGGCCGGCACCAGTTACCCGCTCGACCGCGAGCGCGTGGCCAGGACGCTGGGCTTCGACGGCCTGTGCATGAACAGCCTCGATGCGGTAAGCGACCGCGACTTCGCGATCGAGTTCACCGCCTGGGCCGCGATCACGATGATGCACGTCTCGCGCATTTGCGAGGAAATCGTGCTGTGGATGAGCCAGAACTACGGCTTCATCGATCTGGCGGACCGCTACTGCACCGGCAGTTCGATCATGCCGCAGAAGCGCAACCCCGACGTGGCCGAGCTCGCTCGCGGCAAGACCGGCCGCGTCTACGGGCACCTGACCGCGCTGCTCACGCTGATGAAGGGCCAGCCGCTCGCCTACAACAAGGACAACCAGGAAGACAAGGAGCCGCTGTTCGACACGGTCGACACGCTGGCCGCCACGCTGCGCGTCATGGCCGAGATGGTGGCCGGCATCGTGGTCAAGCCCGAGGCGATGGAGCGCGCGGCGAACAAGGGCTACGCGACGGCGACCGACCTCGCCGACTACCTGGTCAAGAAGGGCGTGCCGTTCCGCGACGCCCACGAGGTGGTGGCCGCTGCAGTGAAGTTCGGCCTCGCGCGCGGCATGGACCTCGCGGAGCTGCCGCTGGACACGTTGAAGACCTTCCACGCCGCGATCGGTGAGGACGTGTACGAAGCCGCGCTGACGCTCAAGGCGTCGCTCGACGCCCGCCGGGTGATCGGCGGCACCGCACCCGAGCGCGTGCGCGAGCAGATCGCGGCGCACCGCGCCCGGCTCGGGTAGCCCCACCGTGATCTACGAGCGCAGGCACCAGCCCCCGGTGTCGCGCGCGCAGTTCGCGCGCCGCATGGCCTGGCACGGCGTCAGCGCGATCGCGCTGCTGGCCGCCTCGCTCGGCGGCGGCATGCTCGGCTACATGGCGTTCGAGCACCTCTCGGCGCTCGATGCTTTCCTCAATGCCGCGATGCTGCTCGGCGGCATGGGCCCGGTCGATGCGCCGAAGACGCCGGGCGGCAAGTTCTTCGCCGGCTGCTACGCGCTGTACGCCGGCCTGGTGTTCATCGTCAGCGCGGCCCTGATCTTCACGCCGATCCTGCACCGCGTGCTGCACCACTTCCACTGGGACGACAAGGCCTGACGAGGATGGCGCAGGCGCCGCGCGTCAAGGTCTGCTGCATCGCCAGCCTCGAAGAAGCGCGCCTGGCCATTGACGCCGGCGCCGCGGCGATCGGCCTCGTCTCGGCGATGCCCAGCGGGCCGGGCGTGATCGACGAGGCGACGATCGCCGCCATCGCCGCTGCCGTGCCGCGCGAGGTGCAGACCTTCCTGCTCACCGCGCACACCGACTCGCTGGCCATCGCCCACCAGCACCGCCGCTGCCGCACGACGACGATTCAGCTCGTGGACACCCTTGCGCCGCGCGAACTGCGCGACCTGCGGCGCGCGCTGCCCTCGCGAGTGAGGCTGGTGCAGGTGGTGCACGTAACCGGAGTGTCAGCGCTCGACGAGGCGCTGGCCGCAGCGCCGATGGTCGACGCGCTGCTGCTCGACTCGGGCAACCCCGCGCTCGCGGTCAAGCAGCTCGGCGGCACCGGCCGCACGCACGACTGGGCCGTGAGCCGCGAGATCGTCGATCGCGCCGGCGTGCCGGTGTGGTTGGCCGGCGGGCTGAACCCGGGCAACGTGGCCGAGGCGATCGCGACCGTGCGGCCACATGGCGTGGACCTTTGCAATGGCGTGCGCGATGGCGAGGGCCGGCTCGATGCCGCCAAGTTGCGAGCTTTCTGCGACGCCGCCCACCCGCCACGCTGATCCACAAGGAGGCCGACCCCATGACCGTGCGCTACCTCGTCGACGATGTCGACGCCGCGTTGCCCTTCTACCGCGCGCTGGGCTTTCGCCTGGCCGACCGCTGGGGGCCGCCGTTCGCGGTGATGAAGGCCAAGGGCCAGACGCTGTGGCTGGCCGGGCCCGGCACCTCGGCGCGCAAGAAGCTCGCCAGCGGCGCGCTGCCCGCGCCCGGTGGCTGGAATCGCATCGTCGTCGAGACGAAGGACCTCGACGCCACGCTGGCGAAGGCGCTCGCGGCGGGCGGCAAGGCCCGAAGCAAGCCGATCAAGGGGCCAGGCGGGCGGCAGGTGCTGGTGGACGATCCGTCGGGCAATCCGGTGGAGGTGTTTGAGGCGAGGGATGCAACCTGACCTGGTCGCCGGCGCGACCCGATGCGTTCAAAGCCTGAAAAGTGGACCCCCTTGCGGTGAACGTAGGCAATGCTGGGCAGGCAGCCGTCGAAACCACGCGTGCCATTGACGTTGAAGGCGTCAGCGGCTCACTTGACGCTGAACACCATGAACTGGTTCCCGCTCGCCACCTTCGCTTGGTAGCGACCCTTGTCCCGTTCCGCGACGCTCACGCACGCAGTGGTCATGTCAAAGCTCTTCAGCCACCAAGTGAACTTCCAACACACCTGCGCGCCGTCAATGCGCCAGGTGCCGCTGTCGTCGCACTTGCCGGCCGTGTCGCTAAGACGCAGGCACACCGTGCCGTCCGTCTTCCACTCAAAGGAAGTGTGGGACCTCGCGTCGGCGACCTGCTCGGCGATCCACATCTTCCCCCCGACCAGCGCCTTGACGGCGTCCGAGCCCAGGTCCGCCGCGACCGACGGGCCCGCTAGGAACATCGCCGAAGAGGAGAGTGCGATCCAAGGCCCTCTGCGTTTCACCGACATTGTGGATCTCCTTAGGGTAAAGATGGACACCTGCGCGCCAAGCGCCGCTCGATCTGACGACTACCCGTTGCGGCCCCAGGTGCCGTTGTGCTTCGCGCATTCGGCCGCGTTGTCGCAAATACCGCCGTCGGTCGGGTGATAGCAAGTGCCGGTTTCGCTGCCCGTGGGCGTGGAGGGCTCTTCGGAGGGCGGCTTGTCGCAATCGGCGATCAACGCGATCGAGGCGACCAACGTAGCGATCGTTCTCATCACGCCTCCCCGGCGGAAGCTCACTTGACGGGGACAACCATGGGCGCCCCAGTAGCGCCCACCTGAAAGACCACGAACCTGAGGCGTTCCGTCGCGCTCGCGTTGCGCATGACCATGGTCTTCTCGGGAAGTTGGTTCAAGACCTCGCCCGATCGCGCCGTCCGGGCTTCGCCTTCGGTCTCCATCGTCCCGGTGCCTTGCACGACATACAGGAACATGTGCCCGGTGTGGTAGTGCATGGGCGTCGCCCAACCGGGGGGCACATCGTAGTTGCGCACATTGACCTCCTGCGCCGATGACACGGACAGTGCCGTCTTGAGGATGTCCGCGATCTGGGCTTTCTCCTGCGCTCGCGCGCCGCCGACGGCAAGGACGAGAGCGACTGCGGTGACGAGCGGAGCGAGAGCCTGGCGGCCGGATATTGCTTGCATCAAAGACTCCTTCGAGGGGAAGAGCGCCGGCGGCTCGCCGGTTGGGGGAGATTCCTAGCGCGTCGGCCGAAAGTCCCTGCGAAACTGCTGTTCTTCGCCTGCGAATCGCCTAAACCGGAGGCGCATGAAAGGTCACGAGGGCCCGGCCTATCGCTTCGGCGCGTTCCTGCTGGTACCGAGCGAGCGCTTGCTGCTGCACGACGGCAAGCCGGTTGCGCTTGCCGGCAAGGCATTCGACCTGCTTGTCGTGCTGGTCAGCCAGGCCGGCCATCTGGCAACGAAGGACGAGCTGCTCCAGCGCGTCTGGCCTGGGCTCGTCGTCGAGGAAGTCAACCTGAGCGTCAACATGTCGGCGATCCGTAAGGCGCTGTCGCGCGTGCCAGGCGCCGGCGACTGGATCGAGACCGTGCCGCGTCAGGGGTATCGGTTCACGGCGCCGGTCGCCATCGATGACGTTGCCACATTGAGCCCGGCCGGTGGATTGCTGCGCGAAGCGAAAACGGCCGAGCTGTTCGAGACTTCCCAGCCATTGCCACCGTCTGCGGTGACGCGCAGCGGACGTCGCCGGGCCTGGCTCGCCGTCGGCGCACTGGCGCTTGTCGTCGCGGCGAGCGCAACCTGGCTTGCTCTCGGCCGTACCGCGCCCTACGCGGCGGTGGCCGTGCTGCCTTTCTCGGTTGACGCGCCAGAGAACGCGCACCTCGCCGACGGCATCGCCGAGGAGGCGATCAACGCGTTGACGCGCATCGTGGAGCTGCGCGTCACACCGCGCGCGTCGGCGTTCCGCTTCCGAGGTGCCGATCCGATGGATGCCGGCCGTCGGCTCGATGCGCCAGCCGTCGTCACCGGGTCGCTGGCGCGCGACGGCGAGCGGGTGACATTGCAGATCGAACTGGTCGACGTCGGGCGGGCCGCGCAGGTCTGGAGTTCGCGCTACGAGGTCGCGCCGGGCGAGCTGCCGCAACTGCAACGACGCGTGATCGACGACGTGGCGCGCTCGCTGCACGTGCGCACGGCTCCTGGCGAAATCTCCCCCCGTGCACAGGACCCGACCCGCAACGCCGACGCCTACCAGGCCTATCTGCAGGGGCGCTATCTGTGGAACCAGCGCTCGGAGGCGGCGCTGCGCAGCGCGATCGGGCAATTCCGCCGCGCCGTCGAGCTCGACCCGGCGTTCGCGCTCGCGTACGCCGCGCTCGCGGATTCCTACACGACGCTGGGGTACCTGGGCAACGACCCGCCTGCCGCGACGTTCCCGGTCGCGCGGCCGTACGCCCTGAAGGCGATCGAGCTCGATCCTTCGCTGTCGCAGGCGCACGCGTCGCTCGCCTACATCAAGTTCTACTTCGACTGGGACTGGGCTGGCGCGGGCGAGGAGCTCCGCCGTGCGATCGAGCTGAACCCGAACGACCCGGTGGCCCACCAGTGGCACGCCGTCTATCTGCTCGCGGCGGGGCGACCCGACGACGCGATGGACGAGATCCGCACCGCGCAGCGGCTCGACCCGTTGTCGCTCGCGATCAACACCGACGTCGGTTTCCACCACTACTACAACGGCCGCTATGCCGAGGCGATCGCGCAGCTGCAGTCGGTGCTCGGCATGAAGAGCGACTTCGGTTTGGCGCACCTGTGGCTCGCGCGTTCGTACATCCAGGTCGGCCGGCTCGACGAGGCACTGGTTGCGGCCAAGACCGCCGAAGCCACCGCGCCGCAATGGATCGTCTTCGTCGCCCAGCGCGGATACACGCTCGGCGCGATGGGCCGCACCGACGAAGCGCGTGCGGTACTCGACGAGATGGCGCGCCTGTCGACGCAGCGTTTCGTCACCGCCTACGGCGTGGCGTTGGTCCATGCCGGACTCGGCGACAAGGAACAGGCCTTCGCCTGGCTCGACAAGGCGTTCGCCGAGCGGTCGCACTGGCTGATATGGCTGCGCCTCGACCCGCGCTGGAAGACGCTGCGCAGCGACCCCCGCTTTGCCGCGCTTGTCGAGCGGATGAAGTACCCCGGTTGAGCGGCGCGGGCGCGGCTTGGAGTCATCGCCAACCGCCTGGTCAGCGCGGCCCCATGCCAGCCCGGGGGCCGCGCACCGCCCAGACCCCGGAATGCAACGGCCTAAACCGTTCCCGTGCTCGGCTCACCGCGGGTCACATGGGCGTTCCCGATCGCTGCTTCTCAAGAACGTCAGGACCTGACC
>JAOUIM010000009.1 GCA_029884035.1 Aquincola sp.
AGCGACGTCGTGCCGTGCCGCAGGTGCGTGCGAGCGATGGTGTCGATCGCGCCGCCGCCTTCCATCGTGTCGGCGCCGCCGCCGCCATGCACATGCAGGTCGATGAAGCCGGGCACGATGACCGGCGCATCGCCGGCACGCCAGCTGTCGTCGGCCACGGTCTTGCCTTCGACCGCCACGATGCGCTCGCCGTCGACCACGACGCGGCCGCGCAGCAAGCCTGCAGGCGTGATGACGTAGCCTTCGATCGCGGTCGCGCTCACGGCAAGGGCCGCTGGCTTGGCGCAGCGAAGTAGAACCACTCGTGGCCCGGCGCTGCGGCCGGATCGGGAAAGACGATGCGGCCCTCCCGCTCGGCGCGCACCGGTGCGCCGTCGTGGCGGACGCCGATCAGGTCACCGGCGCGCACCGCGTCGAAGCTCATCCACTCGCGCACGAACCGATCGTCGGCGTGCACACGATCGATCACCTCGGTCAGGCACAGGCACTCGAACACCGCGGCCGGCGGCCGCAGCGGCAGGTCGGCCAGGCCCAGCAGCGCCACCGCCTGGTGGATCGCATGGTGGGCCACGTCGGGTGCGGCGGGGTCGTCGTGCTGTCCGCATTCGAGCGTGAGCGCGTAGCCACCGCAGCGCCGCATGTACTCGGTGGTACCGACGCCGTAGCTCGGGTCGGCGTCCTCGACATCGCCGCGCGCACGCCGCCGCGCCGCACCCTGCGCGTATGCGCTCATCCAGCCATCGACGATGCGCACGGGCCCGAGGTGCGCGGCGAGGCGGCCCTCGGCAGCCGCATGGGCGAAGGGCTCGAGCGCGCCGTCGTTGTCGGCCGGACCGCGCATGACGAAGGGCTGGCCATGCGAGCGGAACGAATGCAGGTCGAGCAGCACGTCGTGCGCCGCGAGCCACGGGCACAAAAGGTTCGCAATCCGGTCCTCGTTGTCGCGCGCCGGATCGCAGGGCAGCAGGTGCCGGTTCAGGTTGCGTTCGCCGACGCGCGTGCCGCGGGCGTACGCGAGCGGATTGGTCGCGGGCACGAGCGTCAGTGCGCCGCGCTCGATGCGCCACTCGTCGCGCTCGATTTCACCGAGCACGCGTTCGATCGCACGCGTGCCGCAGACCTCGTTGCCGTGCACCGCGCCCAGCACGATGAGCTTCGGTCCGGGCGCGAGGCCGGCGACATGGTGGGCTCGAAGGGGAAGGCTCATGTCAGGTCGCGGCGTCGCGCCGACCGAACGCGGGGTCGATCCTCAGCCTAGCGGCCACCACGAAGGAAGGCAGCGTGGCGATGCAGACCCAGACGAAGAAGGCCGTGTAGCCCCACAGCGATTGCAGCCAGCCCGCGGCCATGCCGGGCAGCATCATGCCCAGCGCCATGAAACCGGTGGCCAGCGCGTAATGCGCCGTACGGTGCGCGCCATCCTGGCTGGCCACCATCAGCATGTAGACCATGTAGGCCGTGAAACCGAAGCCGTAGCCGAACTGCTCGACGACCACAGCCGTGCCGACGAGCCACAGGCTGTACGGCTGCCAGGCCGCCAGCGCGACGTAGGCCAGGTTGGGCACGTGCATCGCGAGCAGCAGCGGCCACAACGCGCGCTTGAGCCCCACCCCTGCGATGTACAGGCCGCCGAGAATGCCGCCCACCGTGAGTGCGGCGACGCCGGCGCTGCCATAGACGATACCCAGCTGCGCCGTGGTCAGCCCGAGTCCGCCCTGCTCGCGCGCGTCGAGCAGGAACGGCGCCGCGAGCTTGACCAGCTGCGCCTCGGCCAGCCGATACAGCAGCAGGAAGGCCAGGATCGTCGCGATCTCGCGCTTCCTGAAGAACGCCGCGAACACGCTCGCGAACTCCGCGACCGGGTTGCCGCCGCGCGGCGCGGCGCGGTCCGACGCCGGCCGCGGCAGCATGAACCCGTGCCAGAGCATTGCACCGAGGAACAGCGCCGCAAGCAGCGAGAACACGACCTGCCACGCGATCACGTAGCTGCCGTTCGATTCGTACACCAGGCCCGCCAGCACCACGAGCGCACCCTGGCCGGCGATCATCGCCAGGCGAAAGAAGGTCGAGCGCACGCCGACGAAAGCGGCCTGCCGCTTTTCCGAAAGCGCGAGCATGTACAGGCCGTCGGCTGCGATGTCGTGGGTGGCCGACGCAAACGCGAGCAGCCAGAACATCGCCAGCGTGAGCCGGAAGAATTGCGGCGCGGGCAGCGACAGCGCCACCAGCGCGAAGGCCACGCCGACCACGAACTGCAGTGCGACGGTCCAGCCGCGCTTGCGGCCGAACAAGTCCACCAGCGGCGACCAGAGCGGCTTGACGACCCAGGGCAGGTAGAGCCAGCTCGTGTACAGCGCGATGTCCGTGTTCGCAAGGCCCAGGTTCTTGTACATCACGACCGACAGGGTGGCGACCGCGACGTTGGGCAACGCCTGGGCGAAGTACAGCGTCGGGATCCAGCGCCACGGGTGGGTGGCGCGCGGGCTCGCACGCTCGACGGCAGGCAGGGGCGCGACGCTGGCTTCGCTCACGCCCGGCAGTGTCTCACCGGAAGCGTTCACGCGACGCACAGTGCGCGAGCGCGAAGCTGCGCCTGAAGCGCCCGAGTGTCATGCGAGGTGACACGCGACCTGGAGCCCGTCGACCGCGCGCAGGGCCGGCACCGCGTCGGCACAACGGGCGACGGCCCGCGGGCACCGCGGGCGGAAGGCGCAGCCCGAGGGAGGATCGAGCGGGCTCGGCGGCTCGCCGGCGATCGGGATGCGGACGCGCCGGTCGTCGGCACGCAGCGCGGGCGTGGCGCTCATCAGCGCCTGGGTGTAGGGGTGCAGCGGCCGCGCGAACAACCGCGCCTTCGGTCCGGACTCGACCACGCGGCCGAAATACATCACGAGCACCTCGTGGGCCACATGTTCGACCACGGAGAGGTTGTGCGAGATGAAGACGAAGGCCGTGCCGAGTTCGTCCTGCAGGTCCATGAACAGGTTGAGGATCTGCGCCTGGATCGACACGTCGAGCGCCGACGTCGGTTCGTCGGCGACGACGACGCGCGGCGAGGTCATCATGGCGCGTGCGATCGCGATGCGCTGGCGCTGTCCGCCCGAGAACATGTGCGGATAACGCGCCAAGTGCTCGGGCTTCAGGCCCACGCGCACGGCCATCGCGGCGATGCGCTCCTCGCGCCTTGCCGCGTCGAGCGCCGGCTCGCTGAGCTGGAGCGGCTCGGCCAGCGTCGCGCGGACCGTCCAGCGCGGGTTGAGCGACGCGAGCGGGTTCTGGAACACCATCTGCACACGCGGCCGGATCGCCGCCCGCGTGGCGGCATCGGCGTGTGAGATATCGACGCTGTCGATCGCAAGCGTGCCGCGCGTCGGGCGCTCGACCATCACGAGCTGGCGCGCGAGGGTGGACTTGCCGCAGCCCGACTCGCCGACGACCGCGAGCGTTCGCGCCCTCGGCAGCGCAAACGACACGCCATCGAGCGCACGCACAGTGGCCCTGGTGCGCAGCCAGCCGCGGCCTACCGCGTAGTGGCGCGCAAGGTCTTGGGCTTGCAACAGCGGCGCGGTCATGCCATCCCGAGCGGGAAGAAGCAGCGCACGCCGTCCCGCAAGGCCGGCCGCTCGGCATGGCAGCGCGTCTGCGCAGCGCCGCACCGCGGGGCGAACAGGCATCCATGCGGCCGGTCGAGGCGGCCCGGCACCGCACCGCCCAGGGCCTCGAGCCGACGCGCGCCCTTGTGGTGCTCGGGCAGCGACGCCAGCAACGCCGCGGTGTAGGGGTGGCGCGGCACGTCGAACAGCGAGGTCGCCGGCGCGGTCTCGACGATCTGTCCGGCGTACATGACCGCCACTGCCTGTGCCTGCTGAGCGACGAGCGCGAGGTCGTGCGTGATCAGCACCAGCGCCATGCGCCGCTCGGCCTGCAGTCGCGCGAGCAGCGCCATGATCTGCGCCTGCACCGTGACGTCGAGCGCCGTCGTGGGCTCGTCGGCGATCAGCAGGCGCGGGTCGGCCGCGAGCGCCATCGCGATCGTCACACGCTGGTTCATGCCTCCCGAGAGCTGGTGCGGATAGGCATCGATGCGACGGCGCGGGTCGGGCATCTCGACCTGCTCGAGCAGTTCGATCACGCGCCGGCGGCGCGCATCGCCGTGCAGACCCTGATGCGTGGTGAGGACTTCGCCGATCTGGAAGCCCACGGAATAGGCCGGGTCGAGGCTGGCCTGCGCGTCCTGGAACACGATCGTGATGTCCTTGCCGACGACCTTGCGTCGCTCGGCCGCCGACATGTGCTGAAGGCCGCGGCCGTCGAAGGCGATCGTGTCGGCGCGGGTGTGGCCGGGCGCATCGACGAGGCCGAGCAGCGCGAGCATCGCGACCGATTTGCCCGAACCCGACTCGCCGACGATGCCGAGCACCTCACCGGCATCGACCACGAGGTCCAGGCCGTCGACCGCGGTGAAGTCGCCGAAGTCCACGCGCAGGTTGCGCACCTCCAGCAGCGCCGTCATGCGAGGCGCCTCAGCTTGGGGTCCAGCGCGTCGCGCAGGCCGTCGCCGACCAGATTGATGGCGAGCACCGAAACCAGGATCGCGAGCCCGGGCATCGTCACCACCCAGGGCGCGCGCGCGATGTGGTCGCGTGCCGACGCGAGCATCGTGCCCCACTCGGGCAGCGGCGCCGGCACACCCATGCCGAGGAAGCCGAGCGCCGCGGTCTCGAGCACCGACGACGAGAATGCGAGCGTGGCATTGACGATCAACGGCGCGAGACAGTTCGGCAGCACGGTGACGAACATCAGGCGCCACGTGCCGGCGCCGGCGATGCGGCTCGCGGTCACGTACTCCTTGGTCGCTTCGCCCATCGCCGCCGCGCGGGCCAGGCGCGTGGTGCCTGGCAGCGTGCCGGCCGCGATCGCGACCATCGTGTTGAGCAGTCCCGGGCCGAGGATGGTCAGGACGCAGATCGCCAGCAGCAGGCCCGGCAGCGCGAGCAGCACGTCCATCGCACGCATGATCGGCGGTGAGAGCGTGCGCTCGTGGAATGCGGCGAGAAGACCGAGCACGACGCCGGGGACGAGCGCCATGACCACCGACAGCGCTCCGATCGCGAGCGAGATGCGCGCGCCGTGCATCAGGCGGGAGAGAAGGCAGCGACCGAGTTCGTCGGTGCCGAGCGGGTACGCGGCGAGGCCGCCGTCCTGCCAGACCGGTGGCGTGAGCGCGTGCTGGCGGAATTGCTCGATCGGGTCGTGCGGTGCGAGCCAGGGCGCCAGCAGCGCGGCGATGCCGATGCACGCGAGCACGGCGAGCGCCGCGAGCGCGCCGCGGTTGGCGGCAAAACCCCGCCAGGCTTCATGCACGGGCCCGGGCGGCGCGGGCTCGACGAGCGTCGCGGTGGTCATCGGTGGCGCATCCGGGGGTCGGCTACGCCGTACAGCAGATCGACAACCAGGTTGGCCGCGATGAAGGTCAGCGCCGAGATCAGGATGGCAGCCTGCACCACCGGGTAATCGCGCCGCGCGATCGAGTCGACCAGCCATTTGCCGATGCCGGGCCAGGAGAAGATCGTCTCGGTGAGGACCGCGCCTGCGAGGAGGGCGCCGGTCTGCAGGCCGACGACGGTCAGCACCGGAATCAGCGCGTTGCGCAACCCGTGCACGATCAGCACGCGCGCCGGCGACAGGCCGCGGGCGCGCGCGGCCCGCATGAAGTCCTCATACAGGACCTCGAGCAGCGAACTGCGCGTCATGCGCGCGATCACCGCCATCGGCACCGTGCCCAGCACCAGCGCGGGCAGCAGCAGGTGGAGCAGTGCCGAGGCGAATGCGCCCGCCTCGCCCGACAGCAGGCTGTCGATCAGCATGAAGCCGGTGGCCGGCTCGATGTCGTACTCGATCGCGATGCGGCCCGATACGGGCGTGAGCCCGAGATCGACCGAGAACACCATGATCAGCACCAAGCCCCACCAGAACACCGGCACCGAGTGACCGAGGGTGGCCGCGCCCATCACGGCCTGATCGACGAGGCGGCCGCGGTGGACCGCCGCGGCCGCGCCGAGCGTGATGCCCCCGGTCACCGCAAGCGCGAGCGCCGCCAGCGCAAGTTCGACCGTGGCCGGGAACAGCAGCGCGAACTCGCGGCTCACCGGTTCACGCGACACGATCGAGGTGCCGAGGTTGCCCGACAGCGTCTGTCTCAGGTACTGGCCGTACTGCACCGCGAGCGGCCGGTCCAGCCCGAGCTGCTGCACCAGGCGCGCGTGCGCGGCCGCGTCGAGGTTGCGCTCGCCCGCCATGACCTCGATCGGATCGCCCGGCACGAGGCGGATCAGGAAGAACGCGACCAACGTGATGCCGATGACGGTGGGCACCAGCAGAGCGAGCTTTCTGAGCAGGAACGCGAGCATGCGCTGCCGCAGGTCAGGCCGCGTGCGGCGGCGAGGGCAGCGGCGCGGCCAGTGCGGCCCAGGTGTCGCCATCGGCCGCATCGAGCAGTCGGTCGGCGGTGGCCACATCGATGTCGCGCTCGATCGCCACGATCGCGGTCTTGATGTGCCAGCCGCATCGCGTCAGCACCTCGCGCGCGCGTTCGGCGCTGCAGCCGGTGGCCAGCATCGTCAGGCGCTCGGCGCGCGCGATCAGCTTCGCATTGGTGGCACGCAGGTCGACCATCAGGTTGCCGAACACCTTGTGCAGCCGCACCATCAGCGCGCTGGAGAACGTGTTCAGTGCGATCTTCTGCGCCGTGCCGGCCTTCAGCCGGGTCGAGCCCGAGATCACTTCGGCGCCGGTGGCCAGCGTGATGCCGATCTCGGCATATGCCGCGAGCGGCGAACCCGGGTTGTTGGCAATCCCGATCGTCAGCGCACCGCTGGCGCGCGCGTGCTGAAGGGCCCCGAGCACGTAGGGTGTATTGCCCGAGGCGGCCAGGCAGATCACGACGTCGTTTTCGCCGGGCCCGAGGCGGTGCAGGTCCTCGGCGGCTTGCGAGGCGTCGTCCTCGGCCCCTTCGACGGCCACGTACATCGCCGGGTCGCCGCCGGCCATCAGCGCACGCGCGCGCGCGCTCGGCCAGTTGAAGGTCGGCGTGAGCTCGACGCTGTCGAGGACGCCCAGACGGCCGCTGGTGCCTGCGCCGATGTAGATCAGCCGGCCGCCGGCCTGGATGCGCGGCAACGCCGCATCGACCGCGCGCGCGATGTCGGGGATCGCCTCGCGCACTGCGGAAACCGCGTCGACCTGGTCGTCGACGAAAGCGGCCACGAGATCGGGTGTGGCGTAGCGGTCCAGCCGCGGATGCCTGGCATCGGGCGTCTCGGTCGACGCGGTGAGAGCTTCGGACGACTTCGAACCGGGCATCGGTCAATGATCGGTCAACGAGGCGAGCGTGACACGCTCGCTTTCCACACCGCTGCGGCCCACGCTCGTGGCCACCAGCGCCTCGAGCGCGCCACCGCTGTCCTGCGCGGGCACGACCGACGACGCATCGGCCGGTCGCACCGCGAAGCGCCACGCGCCGCCGCGCCGCACCCACAGCGCGAGCCAGCGCGCCGGCTCGCCGCCGGGCGCCGCCTGCACGCGAATCTGCTGGGCCGCGCGCGTCAGGCGCGGCGGCGCGGGCCGCGCCGCGCCGAGCCAGGGCGAGGCCGGCACGAGCGCGGCGCCGGGGCGGGCGGCGAGCAGGCGCGAGGCCAGGCCGCCGCGGTCGTCCATCAGCGCGGCCATGCTGAAGTGGATGAACCCGCCGGCCTTCGCGCGCTGCCCACGCAGGTGCGCCAGTTGCGCGAGCAGCTCGTCGGCCGTCCACTGGCGCGGTGGTCGCGCGACTGCGCTCGTGAACAGGCCCGGCCACAGATGCCGGCCGCGCGCGTTGCTGCGCGCCCATGCTTCGACCAGCGCGCCGAAGGCCTGCGCCCGGGGCTCCATCGCCCAGTACAGCTGCGGCGCGAGGTAGTCCAGCCATCCCTCGGCGAGCCAGCGCTCGACGTCGGCATACAGCCGGTCGTACTGACTGAACCCCTCGATGCCCGGTGGACGCCGGTCGGGCCGCGGCAGGCCGAACGGGCTGATGCCGACCTTGACCCAGGGCTTGATGCCCCGGACACGCTCGAACATCTGCTGCACGAAGCGATCGACGTTGCGACGCCGCCAGTCGTCACGCGCCAGCATGACGCCGACGGCGCGCGCCCGGTTCCAGGCCGGCTCGTCGGGAAACGGCAGGTCGTCGCCGCCGCCCGGCGGCTTGAGCGGATAGGGATAGAAGTAGTCGTCGACTTGCACGCCGTCGACGTCGTAGCGCGCCGTCACGTCGGCAATCACCGCGAGCGAGTGCGCCATCGCTTCGGGCTCGCCGGGATCGAGCCAGAGCAGGTCGCCATACGGCCGCACCCAGGCCGGCCGCCGCTGCGCGACATGATTGGCCGCAAGCACCCCCTTCGCGGTGGAGTGCCGGGCGCGGTATGGGTTGAACCATGCATGCACCTCGATGCCGCGCGCGTGTGCCTCTTCGATCCACATCGCGAGCGGGTCGTAGCCCGGGGGCAACCCCTGCGTGCCTGTGAGGTACTCGCTCCACGGTTCCAGTGTCGAGGCGTAGAGCGCGTCGCACGCCGGCCGCACCTGCACGACGAGCGCATTCAGGCCGAGCGCCGCGGCGCGCTCGACGATCGCACGCAGTTCGCGCTGCTGCTGCGCGGCGGGAAGGCCCTGACGGCTCGGCCAGTCGATGTTGTCCACCGCCGCGACCCAGGCGCCGCGGAACTCGCGCGGTGTCGCCGGCGCGCCATCGCCGGGCCCCGTGTCGGGCGCAAAGACCGGCGGCATGCCGCCGCAGGCCGCGAGCGCCGCACCCGACAGCAAGGCCGTGCGCCGCTTCAGCATCGACGGGGATCGTTCATGGCGGCGTCACGAGCACGTGCAGGATTGCTGCCGTCTCGGCGTCGGGCGTGCCGTCGTGGCTGGCGGGTCGGTAACGCATCTGGAACGCCGAGATCGTGCGCCGCGTCGGCTCGTCGAGCACGCCACCGGCCAGCGGCGCGAAGCCGTGGCGCAGGAGCATCTGCTGGAACCAGGCCGCGTCGGGCAACTGCTGCTCGAAGACCGCTCGCTGGGCCGCGACGCGCCCGGCGTCAGGCCACGGAATCAGGCCTTCGTCGGCCAGCCGCTTCCAAGGAAACGTCGGGCCCGGGTCTTCCTTGCTCTGGGGCGACACCTCGCCGTGGCCGACGATGCGCTCGGGCCGGATGCCGTGTCGCCGCACGATGTCCTTGAGCAGCGAGATCAGCGCGTCGATCTGCGCCTTCGGGAACGACAGGTACTCGCGCGTGCCATCGGCTCGTTCGCGAAAGCCCGGATGCACGATCTCGATGCCGATCGATGACGCGTTGAGCATCGCGTGACCGCGCCAGTGGCTCGCGCCGCTGTGCCAGGCGCGGCGCTCCTCGGGCACCAGGCAGTAGATCACCGGCAGCACATCGTCGGTGACCAGGTAATGCGCGCTGACCTCGGTCGCGGGCTCGGTCAGGGTGCGGATCGAAGCGGCGGTGTCGGCAACGGTGTAGTGCAGCACGACGAACAGCACGCGGCTGTCCTGGTTCGCGCTCGCGTAGCGCGCATCGATCGGCACGCCACCGGGCGTGGTATTCGTGGCGCATCCGGCGAGCGCCGCCCCTGCGGCCAGCGCAGCCACCACGAGCGCGGATCGTCGGGTCATGCCGTCATCGTAGCGGCCATGCGCGTCGACGATGCGCGCATCGAGCGCGCGGCGCCGGCTACGGCCCGCTCGCCGCGTGCCGCCCGGCGTTGCCGCTTCGTCACACAGGGGTGCCGGGCAATTGACGGGCCGCATGTTTGCCTGCACAGTCGCGCCCTCGTTCTTGTTCCACTCGCCACAGGAGGCCGCCATGACATCGATGGACCTTGCCACCCCCGTGGCTTGCTGCGCCTGAGTCCTTCGGCGCGCCTCGCAACGCACCCTCCCCGCGTGTCTGTGAGGCCGTGACCGACAGGGTCGCGGCCGCAACGAGCCCCCGTGAATGCCTTCACCCGTCGCGCCCTGCGCGATGCGGGCCTCGTATCGCCTTTCATCGCCCACAGACACCGACATGTTCGACTCGACCCATCTTGCGCGGCTGCAGGCCATCGGCCTGGCCGCGCCCGTGCTCCGATCCATCCCGCCCTTGCACGACGGCGACCTGCCCATGCGCGTGATCGAAGTGCAGCGTGACAGCGTGCAGCTGCACGATGGCACGCGAGCGCAGCGCGCGCGCGTGCTGCCGGCGCTGCATGCCGAACTCGCAGCCGCCGACGATGCCTTGGCCGTCGGCGACTGGGTGCTCGCGCAGCGCAACGCCCTCGCCGAGTGGTGGGTGCGTGCGCGCGTGCCACCGCTGTCGCAGATCGCGCGCCGCCTGCACGACGGACGCGACAAGGTCACGCGCGTCGTGCTGGTGTCGAACGTCGACACCGCGCTGATCGTGATGGGGCTGGACCACGACTTCAATCCGAGGCGGCTGGAGCGCTACCTCGCCTTCACGCGGCTCGCGCGCGTGGCAGCGGCCGTGGTTCTGACCAAGGCCGATCTCGTCGGCGACGACGTGCGTGCGGCGCGCGAGCACGAGGCGCTCGCGCTCGCGCCGGCCGATGTGGCGGTGCTGGCGGTCAACGCGCGGTCGCCCGCCGCGGCGCGTGCGCTTGCACCTTGGCTCGGCGCCGGCCAGACGCTGGTCGTCGTCGGCTCGAGCGGCGCCGGCAAGAGCACGCTGACCAACACGCTACTCGGCGCGCCGTTGCAGGACACCGGCGGCACGCGCGCCGGCGACGGCCGTGGCCGCCATACCACCACGGTTCGCACCTTGTTCGCGCTGCCCGACGGGGCCTGCATCATCGACACGCCAGGGCTGCGAACGCTGCGGCTCGATGCCGACCCGGCCGACCTGGTCGGCGCGTTCGACGACATCGCGCGCCTGGCACCGCTGTGCCGTTTCCGCGACTGCGCGCACCGCGACGAGCCCGGTTGCGCGGTGCGCGATGCACTCGACGCAGCACGGCTGAAGAACTTCCACAAACTGCAGCGCGAGGCGCAACGCGACCAGATGGGCGCGCTCGAGCGCAAGGCGCTGGTGGCGAAGTGGAAGGCGCTGGGACGCGCGGGCAAGGCGCGCGCGAAGGACAAGAAGGCACTCTAGAGGACGCGCGGGAACTCGCGCCGGATCGTCGCGGGGTCGCCGAGGTTGAAGTGCCACCACTCGGTCGGGATGCCGTCGAACCCGCCGGCCGCCATCGCACCGCGCAGCATCTCGCGCGCGGCGATGTGCTCGCGCGTGATCGCGCCGGCCGCCAGTTGCGCCGCTTCGAGCACAGGATGCGACTTCAGGCTCATCTCGTCGAAGCCGCTGCCCATCTCGAGCTCGCGGCCGCGGGCGTCCAGCACGGTCACGTCCACCGCCATGCCGAAGCTGTGGATCGAGCCGCGAGCCGGCTCGGCGAAGTAGATCTGCGACGGCGTGCCGGCCACGTCGGCCCAGATCGCCTCCTGCACGCGCTGCGGCCGCAGCGCATCGAGCACGAGCAGGCGGTGGCCGCCGTGGTGCGCGGCCAGCCAGGCCGCCGCCCGTTCCAGCCCGCGCGCGGCCTCGACGCGCAGCCACGCGCAGTCGATGCCGCGATAGAACTCGCGGCCGTCGAAGTTGTTGGTGCCCGCGTAGCGCAGGTCGAACACGATGCCGGTGATCGCGTCGAGCCGCGTGAACGCCGGATGGCCCGCGATGTCCTCGATGCGGATCGTGGCACGCGCGTTCATTCGCGGTACACGCCCTCGAAGTCGACCCTGCCGTTGGGCGCCATCACGAAGCCCTTCACGTCTCGACGGATCGGGACATAGATGCTCGAATGCGCCATCGTGATCCACGGTCGCTCGCGCTTGAAGATCACCTGCGCCTCGCGATAGATCGCGTTGCGCCGCTCGGGATCGACCGTCGCTCGACCCTGCTCGACGAGGCGGTCGAACTCGGCGTTGCAGAACTTGATGCCGCCACGGCTGGCCGCGCAGGTCAGGTTCGGCGCAAGGAAGTCGTCGGCATCGCCCGTGTCGCCCGACCAGCCACTCATGTAGACATGGTGCTCGCCGTTGTTCGCGCGCTTGAGGTACTCGCCCCACTCGTAGGTCTTGATCGTGGCCTTGACGCCGATGCGCGCCCAGTCCTGCTGGATCATCTGCGCCATCAGCAGGCCGTTCGGGTTGGTCGGGCGCGCAATCGGCAGCGCCCACAGATCGATCGCGATGCCGCCCGGGTAACCGGCCTGCGCCAGCAGCGTCTTTGCGCGCGCCGGGTCGAACTCGTTCTTGAGTTCGCCGTTGTAGCCTGCGATCGCCGGCGGGAACGCGCTCACCGCCTGCATCGCGTCGCCGCGCGGGAACAGGACCTTGAACAGCGCATCGCGGTCGACCGCGATGTCCAGCGCCTCGCGCACGCGGCGGTCGTCGGTGGGCCGCTTCTTGAGGTTGAAGGCGAGGTAGCTGATGTTCAACGCTTGCGCCTTGAGGATCACCACCTCGCGGCGCCGGTCGAGCGCGGCAAGGTCGATGTCGCGCAGCGGCGCGGTCACGTGGCATTCCCCGGCGGCCATCTTCTGCACCCGCACCGCCGGCTCTCGGCTGATCGCGAAGATCAACTGCGTGGTGGCCTGCACGCCGCCCCAGTAGCTCTCGTGCGGCACCAGTCGCACCACGTCGTCCTTTCGATAGCTCCTGAACTTGAACGGCCCGGTGCCGACGGGCTGGTTGTTGATTGCGGTGGCGCGGCCTTGCGCGAGCAGCTGCTGCGCGTACTCGGCCGAGTGGATGCCGGCGAACGCCATCGCGAAGTAGGTGGGGAACGTGACGTTCGGCGACGTCAGCCGAAAGCGCACGTGGTGATCGTCGATGCGGTCGATGCCCTCGATCATTGCCGCCAGACCCAGGCTCTGTGCGTACACATAGGTCGCCGGGAAGGCCTGGTGAAAGGGGTGCGCAGGGTCGGTCATGCGGCCGAACGTGAAGATCACGTCGTCGGCGTTGAACTCGCGCGCCGGCGTGAAGTACGGCGTCGACTGGAATTTCACGCCGCGGCGCAACGTGAAAGTGAAGGTCTTCGCGTCGGGCGCGATCCGCCAAGCGGTGGCCAGTTCGGGTTGGAGCCGCGTGGTGCCGCGCTCGAAGCTGAGCAGCCCGTTGAAGATCTGCGACGTCACGTTGCTCGTGCTCGTGCTGTCCCACAGGCTCGGGTCGAAGCCCTCGGGACTCGCGTCGGTGCAATACACCAGTGGCTTGGCCAGCACTGCCGGACTGGCCAAGAGCATCACGAAGATGGCGAGAACCCGACACATGGGCATGGCGAAATCATCATAGCCACTGCTAACCTCGCGCCATGACGGTGGTATTGCGCCCGCTGGCCGTGTTTGCACTGGTGATGCTGCTCGCCAGCTGTGCCAGCCGGGAACCGGCGCGCCCGTTGCCCGGCCTGGACGGCCCACAGGAGCGCCCGCCACCGGACTTGCTGCAGGTGCCCGATGCGCTGCCGCAGCTCGAACCGATCCGCGAAGGCGGCCCCAACAAACCCTACGAGCTGTTCGGACAGACCTACACACCGCTGCGCGCCGAGGCGGCATACGCCGAGAAAGGCCTCGCGTCGTGGTACGGCCGCAAGTTCCATGGCCGCCAGACCTCGAGTGGCGAGCGCTACAACATGTACGCCATGACGGCCGCACACAAGACGCTGCCGATCCCGAGCTACGTGCGCGTGACGAACCCGGCGAACGGCCGTTCGGTGATCGTGCGCGTCAACGACCGCGGGCCCTTTGTCAAGGGCCGCATCATCGATCTGTCGTACACCGCGGCGCTCAAGCTCGACTTGCTGCGCGGCGTGGCGCCGGTGGTCGTCGAACGCATCACGCCCGAGGCAATCCGCACGGGCGAGTGGGATGCAGCAAACAAGCCTGCCGTGGTCGTCGACAACGACGACGGCCCGCCCGATCCGGTCCCACGGCCACCCGGTGCGGCAGGCGCGGGCGAGGCGCGCGCGTCGGCACCACCAGCCACCGCGTCGCGCCCGCCCGCTGTGGCCGGGCGCGGCTTCTGGCTGCAGCTGGGCGCCTACCGCGAGCACGCCGGTGCGTTGCAACTTCAGCAGCAAGCCGCCGAGAGCGTCGAAGGCCTGTCGCCGCTGCTCGCGGTGTTCAGCGACAGCACGCTGCACCGCGTGCAGGCGGGGCCCTTCGCGACGCGCGAGGAGGCAATGCGCGCGGGCGATCGCGTGCGCGAGCAGATGCTGCTGACACCGCTGGTGATCGAACGGCGCTGAAGCCTCAGCGCCCGCCGCTCACGTCGATGATCGCACCGGTGGTGTAGCGCGCCGCGTCGGACAGCAGCCACTGCACCGCCTCGGCGACCTCGTCGGCGGTGCCCGGGCGCTGCATCGGGATGAGCGCGGTCGACTGGTGCGCGCGATCGGGCTGGCCGCCCGAAGCGTGGATGTCGGTGTCGATGATGCCCGGGCGCACCGCGTTGACACGGATGCCCTCGGTGGCCACCTCGCGCGCGAGGCCGACGGTGAAGGTGTCGATCGCGCCCTTGCTGGCGGCGTAGTCGACGTACCAGCCCGGCCCGCCGAGCTTGGCCGCCACGCTCGAGAGGTTGACGATCGCGCCGCCGTTGCCGCCATGCCGACTGCTCATGCGACGCACGGCCTCGCGCGAGCACAGGAAGGTGCCGAACACGTTGATCGCGAACATGCGCTGCAACCGCGCGAGCGTGGTCTCGTCCACGCGTGCCATGGCATCGACCACGCCCGCGTTGTTGACCAGTCCACCCAAGGGCGGCATGTCGGCATCGATGCGGGCGAACATCGCCATCAGCGCCGCCTCGTTGGCCACGTCGGCCTGCAGCGCGACAGCCTGGCGCCCGGCGCTTCGCACCGCCTGCGCCACTCGCTCGGCCGCGGCCGCATCGCGCGTGTAGTTGACGGCCACGTCCCAGCCGGCCTGTGCGCAGCGCACGGCCACCGCCGCGCCAATGCCCCGCGAGGCCCCGGTGACGAGCAGCGTGCGGGAGGTGCCGACGTGGCTTCTACTCATGCGCGGGATGATAGGCGCGCGGTAGATTCGGTCACTCGTGTTCGACCCGGAGCCCCACCATGCATCGCCGTACCTTCACCCTGGCCACTGCTTCGCTCGTCGCCGCGCCCGCCCTGGTGCGCGCCCAGTCGCTCGAGAGGCCCCAGGTCTCGCTCGCGGTCGGCGGCAAGAACCTGCTGTACTACCTGCCGCTGACGATCGCGGAACAGCTCGGCTATTTCAAGGCCGAGGGGCTGGATCTCACGATCAACGACTTCGCCGGCGGCTCGCAGGCGCTGCGCGCCCTGGTCGGCGGCAGTGTCGACGTGGTCTCGGGCGCCTTCGAGCACACGGTGAACATGCAGGCCAAGGGTCAGCGCCTGACGGCCTTCGTTCTGCAGGGCCGCGCGCCGCAGATCGTGCTGGGCATCAACCCGAAGACGATGCCCAACTTCAAGTCCGTGGCGGACCTGAAGGGCAAGAAGATCGGCGTCACCGCGCCAGGGTCGTCGACCAACGTGATGGCCAATTTCGTGCTCGCCAAGGCGGGCCTGAAGCCCAGCGACGTGAGCTTCGTCGGCGTCGGCGCCTCCAGCGGCGCGGTCGCGGCGATGCGTGCGGGCCAGATCGACGCGTTGAGCAACCTCGACCCGGTGATCACGCTGCTCGCGCGCTCGGGCGACCTGAAGATCGTCACCGACACGCGCAACGTGGCCGAGGCCGACAAGGTGTTCGGCGGCCCGATGCCCGCCGGCTGCCTGTACGCGAAGAGCGAGTTCGTCGAGAAGAACCCGGCCACCGTGCAGGCGCTGGCCAACGCGATGGTGCGCGCCGACAGGTGGATCGCCGCCGCCGGCCCCGGCGACGTGATCAAGGTCGTGCCCGAGGCATACCTGCTCGGCGACCGCGCGGTCTACATCGACGCCTTCCTGGCCGCCAAGGGCGCGTTGTCGCCCGACGGCATGATCCCCGACAAGGGGTCGGATACGGCGTTCCGTGCGCTGGCCAGCATCGACGCCGAGATCGCCAGTGCCAAGCTCGACCTCAAGGCCGTGTACACGAACGAGTTCGTCAAGAAAGCGAACGCGAAGTACCCGAAGGGCTGAGCGATCAGGCCTGGCCGCGCACCGCCCAGGCACGCGCCGTCAGCGCGATCGATCCGTCGGCCGCGACGGGCAGCCGCTCGCGCAGGCGATCGCGCAGTCGCATGCGCGCAGCCTCGTCGAGCGACATCGCGTAACCCGGCGCCGGCCCCTGGCCGCCGAGGAACGGCCGCCAGTACGCGTCGAAATCAGCGAAAACGGTCGGCACATCGATCGCATCGACGGCCACGCCGCCCAAGCCCGAGCGCTCGAACGCCTCGCGCAGCGGCTCGGGTCGGCACAGCGGGAAGCGCACGCCTTCATGCTTGGCCGCCGCAGCCGGATCGAGCTCCACCGCGGCATCCCAGAAGTGGCGGATCAGCTCCATCCGACCGGCGTAGTCCCACAGGTACGCCGCGACAGTGCCGCCGCGCCGCGTGACGCGCCGCATCTCGGCCAGCGCGGCGCCGGCGTCGGGCACGAAGTTGAGCACCAGGCCCGAGACCGTGATGTCGACCGCCGCGTGCGCCAGTCCGGTGGCCGCGGCATCGCCTTGGCTCACCTCGGCGCGCGCGCCGAGTCGTTCGCGCGCGGTGGCGAGGAATCCAGCCGAGGGTTCGACACCCAACACCGTGGCCGGCGATGCGTGGTCGATGATCGCCTGGAGCAGCGCGCCCGTGCCGCAGCCAACGTCGAGCCAGCGCTGGCCGCGCGGCACATCCAGCCACGCCAGGAAGCGCGGCGCCACGAGTCGGCTCCAGCGGCCGATGTATTGCTCATAGGCATCACCCAGGATCCAGGGGTCATCCATCGTCGGCTCCTGCGCGCCCTGTTTGACGCATGGCGCAGATCGTGCACCCGATGGGCCGAAAGATCGAGTGCAGGTACGTCGTCGGCAACGCGAATCGAAGCGGCAATGCCGGGCTATGCTCACACCGACCATGTCCCGCACCCCTACCGCGCTGTGTCTCGAAGGCGTCGCCTGCACCTTCGCCAACCGCGACGACCCGTCGCAGCGTTACACCGCGGTTCGCGACGTGTCGCTCGCGGTCGGCGCCGGCGAGTTCGTCTCGGTGGTCGGGCCCACGGGCTGCGGCAAGAGCACGCTGCTCAATGTCGCCGCCGGACTGCTCGCGCCCAGCACGGGCGCCGTGCAGGTGTTCGGTCAGCCCCTTGCGGGCATCAACCGCCGCGCGGGCTACATGTTCCAGGCCGACAGCCTGATGCCCTGGCGTACCGCGCTGGCCAATGTGCGCGCGGGGCTGGAGTTCCGTGGTGCACCCGATGCCGACGCGCAGGCGCGAGACTGGATGAAGCGGGTGGGCCTGGGCGGCTTCGAGGACCGCTATCCGCACCAGCTCTCGGGCGGCATGAGGAAGCGCACGTCGCTGGCGCAGACGCTGGCGCTCGACCCCGACATCATCCTGATGGACGAGCCGTTCTCGGCGCTGGACATCCAGACACGGCAGTTGATGGAAAACGAGGTGCTCGAACTGTGGGCCGCGAAGAAGAAGGCGGTGCTGTTCATCACGCACGACCTCGACGAGGCGATCGCGATGAGCGACCGCGTGCTGGTGCTGTCGGCCGGCCCGGCGTCGCGGCCGATCGGCGAATTCGTCGTCGATCTTGCACGGCCGCGCGACGTGGCCGAGATCAAGCTGCTGCCGCGCTTTCTCGAGCTGCATGCGGCCATCTGGGCCGTGCTGCGCGATGAGGTGCTCAAGGGCTACGCGCAAAAGTTGCGGAGTGCCTGATGAGCTGGAAGCCCGGCCCGAAGAATATCCGCTGGTGGCAGGCCGGCGTGCTGGCGGCCGTGTTCGTCGTCTGGCACCTGCTCACTGCACCGGGGCTGCTGCCAAACATCGTGTTCGAGAACGACAAGCAGGCGTCGTTCTTCTTCGGCGAGCCGATCGCGATCTTCGGACGCATCTGGAAGTGGTTCGTGGTCGACGCCGACATCTACCGCCACCTCGCCGTGACGCTGATCGAGACCGTGCTGGCATTCGGTGTCGGCTCTGTGCTGGGGCTCGCGTTCGGCCTGTGGCTCGCGCTCGCACCCACCGCCAGCGCGATCCTCGAGCCCTACATCAAGGCGCTCAATTCGATGCCGCGCATCATCCTGGCACCGATCTTCGCCGTCTGGTTCGGCCTGGGCATTGCGAGCAAGGTGGCGCTGGGCGTCACGCTCGTGTTCTTCATCGTCTTCTTCAACGTCTACCAGGGCGTCAAGGAGGTGAGCCCGGTCGTGCTGGCGAACGCGCGCATGCTCGGCGCGAGTCAGAAGCAGTTGCTGCGCCATGTCTACCTGCCCAGCGCAACGAGCTGGGTGTTCTCGTCGCTGCACACCAGCGTGGGGCTGGCCTTCGTCGGCGCGGTGGTGGGCGAGTACCTCGGCAGCTCGCAGGGCGTGGGCTACCTGATCCTGCAGGCCGAGGGCACCTTCGACATCAACACGGTGATGGCCGGCATCCTCGTGCTGACCGCGTTCGCGCTGGCGCTCGACGCCGCAGTGGGCCGCCTCGAGCGGCACCTGATGAAGTGGCAGCCGCGCGCGGGCGAGACCGAGAAGTTGTAGGCTCGCAGGCGATGGATTCGCTGCGCCGCCGCCTGATTGCCGCGTCCGCTCTCGCGGTGCCGCTGGCCGGTCGGGCTCAGCAGCCGCTGGCCGACGTGGCATCGCAGGAGGCGAAGGCACCGCCGTTGCCCGCAGTGGGCACGCCGCTCGCGCTGCCGGCCACGATTGAACGTCTCGACGGCACGCACTTCTCGGCGCACGATGCCGAGGGCCGCGTGCTGGTGCTGTACTGGTGGGCGAGCTGGTGTCCCTTCTGCGCCGAGACCACGCCGCACATCGAGGCGTTGTGGCGAGCGCAGCGCGCGCTCGGTGACAAGGGGCTGCTGTTGCTCGCGCTGTCGATCGACACGCAGCCACAACCGGCGCGCGACTACCTCGCGCGTCGTGGCTACACGCTGCCGGCGGCCTGGATGACGCCCGCGTTGCGCCGAACGCTGCCCAAGCCGCGTGGCCTGCCTGTCACGGTGGTCAGGGGTCGCGATGGCCGCGTGCTGCAGGCCGAAGCCGGCCAGCTTTTCCCCGAGGACGTGCAGGCACTCGCCAGGCACGCGTGAACGGCGTGTTCATGCGCGGCGCGGGCGGCGCCCCGGATCGTGATCAAGGTGCGACGCCTGCGATGCCAGGGAAAAAAAAACGCCCGCTCGTCGCCGGGCGGGCGTCGGAAAGTCCTCGCAAAAGGACGTCGTTGGGATCGGGGCCTCGCCAGACGCGAGCTTGCGCGGCACTGTAGAGAGCGTGCGGCTTTCAGGGCATCCCAAGTTCTTGGGGCATGGCGGAGGTGTCGCACGAGAATGGGCGCGTGGCACCGACCAAGACCGTCGCCCCCTTGACCGACCGCGAGCGTGAGCGGCTCGAGTCGCTGCTCGACGCCTTGCCCCCGCCGCTCGAGCCGCTCGACGTCTGTGCGCTTGATGGCTTCCTGGTGGGCGTGTTGCTCCAGCCGAGCCCGGTTGCAACCGCGCGCTGGCTTGCCCATGTGCACGACCTCGAGGGACGGCCTGCGCCGACCGTGCTGGCGCTGCAGGAATTGCACGCGCTCGTGATGCGGCGCCATGGCGAGCTGGAGCGTGCGATCACGTCGCGCCGCTGGTTCGACCCCTGGGTGTTCGAGCTCGAGCCAGCGGACCCGGACGTCGAAGTGGACGTGTCCGAAGTCGTGCTGCCCTGGGTCGCTGGCTTCGCCGCCGCGATGGACCTCTTTCCCGGGCTGATGCGCAACGGGTCGCCGGCCGCGATCGAGCCGCTGGCCACGCTGTACGCGCATTTCGACCCTGATGACCTCGAGGACGCTGGCGACCTGCGCGAAGTGATCGCAACGCTCGATCCACCGGACACCCTGGCCGAGGCTGTGGAAGACCTCGTGCGCTGCACCCTGCTGCTGGCCGACGTCACACGCCCGCGCCACACGCACGGCCGCCGCTGATCGCTTTCGGACATCCGCCGGTCCCCATGGTCGAGTGGGTCACGAACAGCGGTGCGTTGGCCGTGCAATTCTGCCGTCCGATACATGTCTAACCGGCCCACACTGGCCTCACGGCAAAGCGCCGCTGCGATCGGACCCGAACACACACTGGGAGACCGTCATGAGCATCAACCCGCCCCGCAAGCTCGAACGCCTGATGGAGGAATTCGAGTCGGACACCGTCACCGGCTATGACGCTGCCGACATGGGCACAGCGTTCGGTATGGAATGCAGCCTTGCCAACGAGGCTGGGCATGGCCTGGACGATGACGACGACGCCGACTGGCACGTCGCCCCGGAGCGCTGACGCCTCTGACCTGCGGCCGCCCGGGCACGGCGGTACCTCACTACACTGGCGGGCCATGACGCCCCGCCCGTCCTTCCGACAACAAGTCCTTCGCGCCCGCGAAGACGCCATCATTACCTCGGTCAACCGCTTCCTGGCCGAGAAGGGCTTCGAGGCCATGACGGTCGACGAAGTTGCCGCCGACGTTGGCATCGCCAAGGCGAGCCTGTACAAGCATTTTCCCTCGAAGGAAGAACTGGCCGCTGCCGCGATGGTGCGCGTGCTCGACCGCGCGCTCGCGTTCATCGACCAGGAGGCTGCGCGCGAGGCCACACCGATCGACCACCTGAAGACCGTGGCGCGCTGGACGATGCAGGTGCAACTGGCCGGCGAGATGCCCTCGCTGCCGTCGCAGAATTCGACGCTGCGCGCCGCGCTGCTGCAGCACCGCGGCTATCTCGACCGCGTGGTGACCGTGAGCGAGCGGCTGGGCGCGTGGATCACGGCGGCACAGGCGGCCGGCGAGATCGCGCCGCAGCTGCCGCCCGAAGCAGTGCTCTACACGCTGTACGCACGCGCCTGCGACCCGGTGCTCGCGTTCCTGCGCGCGGGCGGCAGCCTGTCCGACGAGCAGATCGTCGAGGTCGTGCTCGCCACCTGCTTCGACGGGCTGGCAGCGCGCTGAGACAAGCGGTCTGCGGCGCGTAGCCGCTACCGGATCAGCAGCACCGGCACCTTGCTCAGCGCCACCACCTTGGTGGCCACGGATCCCATCACCAGATTGGCGAGCAGGCCGTGCCCGTGCGAGCCCAGCATGATCAGGTCGTAGCTCCCGCTGTCGGCCATCGCAGCGATCGTATCCGCGGCCTGGCCATGGCGATCGACGAATTCAGCAGCGACGCCCTGCTGGGCGAAGAACGGCCGGATCGGCTTGAACACCTTTTCGGCTTCGTCGGTGTAGTGTTCGCTCAGCACTTCCTTGGACAGCACGGCGGCCGCGCGAGCCGGCAACGGGGGCACGACGGTGAGCACCGTGTAGGCATGGTGGGAACCCAGCCACTCGTCATGCGCTGCGATGTAAGCGAGCATGCGCTTGGTGAACGGGCTGCCGTCGACAGCGACGAGGATCTTCATGCGAGGCACCTCCTGGGGTTGCAGGCAGCAGTCTCCCACGAGCGGCCCGCCTGGCGATGTTCAGGATCAAATCGTGATCAGTTTCGCCGCGTCGTGGCCCTCGCACTCGCCGCGGTCGGACAGGCCCCGCGCCTGGCTGACGACGCGCGTGCGGCGGCCACTGTCGTGCGCGACCACGTAGTCATGGCGGCAGTGCAGGTGGCCGTGCAGCCAGAGCACGGCGCCCGCGAGCAGGTCGTCGTCGGCATTGCAGAACGACGCCGTGCCGCTCTGCAGGCCGTAGCGCGGGTCGGCGCTGCGCAGGCTCGGCGCGAAGTGCGTGATGACCACAGTCTCGTCCCAGCGCCCTTGCGCCGCCTGGGTCAGCGCGTCGGCCAGCCAGGCCCGGCAAGACAGTGCCTCGACGCGAACGGCGGCCGCATCGAACGCAGCGCCGCCTCGGGTGGCAGCCATCACGCGCTGAAAGTAGCCGCCGGCACGCAGGGCTGCGCTTTGCCGCGCGCGGCCGAAGACATCGAAGTCGCACCAGCGCACCGTGCCCAGGAAACGGATGCGCCGACCGTCGGGCGTGCGCTGAACGATGGCGCCTCGCTCGAGCAGGATCAGGCCCTGGCGCTCGCAGTGCGCGCGCAGCGCAGGCCAGGCCTCGTCGAGTTCGCGGCCGTCGAACTCATGGTTGCCGGCGACCACCAGAACCGGCACCGGCCAGCCGGCGAATCGCTCGTAGCCGGCCCATGTGCTGTCGATGTCGCCGGCGAGCACGAGCAGATCGGCATTTGGATGCGGCTCGGGGTCGAAGGCCTCGGTCTCGAGGTGCAGGTCGGACAGTAGCTGGATTTTCACGCGCCGTGGCAGGCCTTGAATTTCTTGCCGCTGCCGCAGGGACAGGGCTCGTTGCGGCCGACCTTGGGTGTGTCGCGCCGGACGGTGGCCACAGCAAATCGCTCTTTGGCAGTCAGGTCCCAGATCTCGACAACCGCTGCGACCAAGTCCTCGATCGCTGCATCGAGCGTCACGAGCGGACGCTCCCGATCGAGCGCGGCGATCGCCTCGCGATCGGCGTCAGTCTCCGGTGGCAGGTGGCGGTCGATGCGGGCGAGCAGCAACCCCATCGCATCGTCGCCGACATCGTCGAGAGCGGCAAAACACTCGCGCGCCCAGTGAAACCCTGCGACCCAGGGCAGCAGAGCGCGTGACGCCGGCAACTGGACTGCGTCGTACTCGCTGGCCGGAGGGGCGCGATCGAGGTCGACGACGAGGGGATCAAACCAACCATCCTCGCTGATCTCGGCATTGAGTGCGTCACGGCGCCGCTCGATCAACGCGCTGGTGCGTGCATGCCAGCCCGGATCGATGGCATCGGGTAGCGGTCCACCATGCGCGGTGAACACCGGCGGCAGCCATTCGTCGATCGGGATCGCACGCGGCTGGACCAGGACGCCCGCCAGGTAGCCATCGAGCGTCAGCAGGTCCAGCGGCTCGAGCGGCGCGGGTGCACGGTCCAGCAGATCGCCGAGCTCGTCGAGTTCGGCGTCGGTCAGGTCCTGCTTCATCGGTCGGATTGTCCTTCGAGCCCAACGGCATGTCGGCGCAGCACAACGCGTTGGCCGCTGGTAACCCGCATGTACCCCTCTGATATAGGGTTTACCCCATACTGCGGCGCAGCAATTCTCTCGGGAGTAACGACATGGCCTTCACTGCTTCGACCGTTAACCTGCCCACGTGGTGGGCCGGGCTGCTGCACCAAGGGTCCGGCGCGATCGCACCGGTCTCGAACGGCACCCGGCACACCGCCGAGACGATAGATGCGATCACTCACTTACGAGATCGCTTAAGGGAATACGAACAATCCCAGCCTGGCTACGCATCGGACCTCAGAGCTGCGCTGGCACAACTCGAACGGGGATCCGCAGCGCGCTGAGGCCGCGGCGATCAGGCCGCC
>JAOUIM010000255.1 GCA_029884035.1 Aquincola sp.
CGCGGTGCCGTCGGTGGTCGGCATGATGCTCGGCGCAAAGGTCGGCGCCCGATTGCTAACGGTGCTCTCCGGTGCGGTGATCCGACGCCTGGTCATCGCGGTGCTGCTGTTCGCCGGCCTGCGCGCGCTGCTCAAGGGGCTCGGCCTGTGGCCATGAACGTGAACTCGCCAGCAACGGCGTCGGCCGCGCTCGTCGTCGACGAAGTGCAGCTGCGCTACGCGAGGCTGCTCGACTGGGGCACCCGCATTGGCCTGGCCGCGTTGCTGGTCAGCTTCGCGATCTACAACACGGGCCTGTTCCCGTCGAAGGTGCCGCGCCACCGATTGCCCGAGTTGTGGAGTGAACCGATCGCGCGCTATCTGGAATTGACTGGCGCGCCCGCGGGGTGGCAATGGGTCACGATGCTGCAGCATGGCGACGTGCTGGGGCTCGTCGGTATCGCCGTGCTGGCCGGTTGTTCCGGCGTGTGCCTGTTGTCACTGCTGCCGATGTACCTTCGGCGCGGTGACCGGGCCTATCTCGGCCTGTGCTTGGCCCAGGCGGCCGTGCTGTTGATCGCCGCCGCGGGCGTGTTTGGCGGGGGGCACTGAGAGATGAGTGCTGCGACCGCCGTCTTTGCCCGGCCGCTGCTGGCCACCGAGCATTCGGAGTACGACGTCGGTGCCGAGCGCGTGGCATTGGCTTTGGCCGCGCGCCGCGGCGAACCCTTGGCCACCGTGCTGCCGATGATCGGCAACCCGGAATACGACGCGGTGGCGCCCGAGCTCGCAGCACGTGGCGATGCGGTCGCCGCCGACCGGCTGCAGCACCTGCAGGCGCTCGCCGCCACGCAGGGCGTGCGGCTGGCCATTCAGGTCAGGCGCGGCCGGGACCTCTACCGCGAGATCGTCGACGAGGCGACGGCGACGCAGGCCGACCTGATCATCATCCGCCGCCGCGGCCGCCCCGGCCTGCTGGCCAATCTGCTGCTCGGCGAGATGGTCAGCAAGGTCGTGGCGCATGCGCCATGCAGCGTGCTCGTCAACCGGCGAGAGGCGCTGTACTGGCGTCAGCGCGTGCTGGTCGCCGTCGACCCCGCCGCGCTTGCATTGGAAACCGTGACGGTGGCCGCACGCGTTGCCCTCGATTCCGGGCTGCCACTTGCGGTGGTCTGTGTGGCCGAGACGGGGCCCGACCCCGGCACGCAGCGCGCGTTGGTCGCCGCGGTGGCCCATGCTCGGTCGCTCGGTGCCGCGGCCGACGGCGAAGTCCTCGTCGGCAAGCCGCACGCACAGATCCTCGAAGCGGCACGCCGCGGCGACGCGGACCTGATCGTGCTCGGGCGTCACGGCGCCACGCGGCTGTCGCGCGCCTGGATCGGCAGCGTCGCACAGAAGGTCGTCGGCCTGGCCGAGTGTCCGGTACTGGTTTGTGTTTCACCATTGGCTGCGCAGATTGGAGCGACATGAGCGACGCGCTGAACTTCCTGGTCAAGGCCCGCCCGGAGGCCATGGGTCACTACTTCAGCTTCCTGAAGGACGCCGGCAAGCACCTCGATCCGAAAACGCGCGACCTGATCTCGGTGATCACCAAGGTGCATGCGCAAACCGAGCGCGGGTTTCGCCAGTACCTTGGCCGTGCCCTGCGCGACGGCTGCACGCCCGCCGAGGTGCTCGATGCGCTGTTGATGGCTTTTCCGGCCTTGGGCCTGGCCAAGATCGTCTGGGCGGTCGACATCATCCTGGCGATGGACCTGCCCGAGTTCCAGCCCGCAGCGATGGGGGCCGAAGGGCAGTGGCACGACGTGATGGCCGTCGCCGACCTCGCGCCGGGTGGCATCACCCGAGTCGACTGCGACGGCCGCGGCCTGTTCGTGCACCACGCCGACGATGGCTGGCGCGTGTTCGACAGCCGCTGCCCGCACCAGACCACCAACATCCCGCACCTGGCGCTGCAAGGCGCCACCCTGACCTGTCCGAAACATGGATGGGTCTTCGACGTCCGCTCCGGGCAATGCACCGACAAGGGCAACAGCCCGCTCAGGCGCTGGGAAAGCAAGGTCGTCGACGGACGCCTGCTGGCCCGATGGTGACCGACGCCCTGCCATGACGACGATCGCCCCGATTTCCGATGTTCCCCGACCCACCCCACTCACTGTCACGAGGAGACCCATGATGAAAAGCATGAAATCAATGTTCCGATTCCTTCCCGTCGCCGCCGTGTGCGTCGCCGGCCCGGCCCTTGCCACCAATGGCTACTTCTCCCATGGCTACGGCATCAAGTCCTCGGGCATGGGCGGCGCCGCGATGGGCATGGCGGACGACAGCATGGGCGGTGCCACCAATCCGGCCAGCATGGTGTGGGCCGGTTCGCGCTACGACGTCGGCGTCGTCGGCTTCATGCCCAAGCGCGATTCCGAGCGCAGCGGTGCCGGCATTCTCAGCCTGAACGGCAAGGTCGACAGCAGCAACAACCTGTTCTGGGTTCCGGAGTTCGGCTACAACCGCATGATCAACAGCGACATGTCGCTGGGCGTGACGGTCTACGGCAACGGCGGCCTGAACACCACCTACCCGCAAGGTCAATACCAGTGTCCGAATAGCCCGACCACCGTGGCACCGGCCAACATCCTGTGCGGCGGTGGCAGCGTGGGTGTCGACCTGTCGCAGCTGATCATCGCGCCGACACTGGCCTACAAGCTCAATGCGCAGCATGCCGTGGGCGTGTCGCTGCTGCTCGGTTATCAGCAGTTCAAAGCGCATGGCTTGCAGGCCTTCGCGCTCATTAGCGGTGACCCCGGCAACCTGACGAACAAGGGCTACGAAAAGTCCACCGGTATCGGCCTGCGGCTGGGCTACCAAGGCCAACTCAGCGATACCGTGACGATCGGCGCCTCCTATGCGCCGAAGATGAAGATGGGCAAGCTGGATAAGTACAAGGGCCTGTTCGCCGGCGATGGTGGCTTCGACATCCCGTCGAACTACTTCATTGGCGTGGCCTTCAAGCCGACGCCGGCCTGGACGCTGGCCGTCGACGTCGGGCGCATCAGGTACAGCGACGTCGCATCGGTCTCCAACCCGATGACGTCGCCTCCCCCGCTGGGTGCGGCGACCGGCCCCGGTTTTGGCTGGAAGGACATCGATGTGTTCAAGATCGGCGCCGCCTGGCGCATGTCCGACGCGCTGACGCTGCGCGCCGGCTACAACAAGGGCGACAACCCGATCACCCCGCGCGATATCACTTTCAACATCCTTGCGCCAGGGGTGATGAAGGACCACTACACCGCGGGCTTCACCTATGCACTGGACAAGGCCAGCGAGATCAGCGGCATGGTGATGGTCGCACCGCGCCAGACCGTAACCGGCACCTCATTCCTTGACGGCTTTTTCGGACCGGGCGGTGGCGGCAGCGAAACCATCGGCATGAAGCAGTCCAGCTTCGGCATTGCGTGGAGTCGCAAGTTCTGATCCGGTCGCTGATCTGAGGACATCGGGCAGCGGCCCCGTCGCCCACCCCCTCCAGCCGGGCGACGGCGGCGGGCCCGTGCCCCCTGCGCTCGCGGCTTCGCCGCCGCGAGCGAGGTCAGGACGTCCGATCGCGCTTGAGGAAGGTCACCACCTGCATGTCGGGCGCGTTGCGCGAGCCGCAGCCCGCCGACTCGTGCAGGCCCTCGGCCTCGTGCAGGATGTTGATGACATCGACGTAGTCACGGTCCTTGACCATCATCAGCGCCGTGCGTCCACCTTCGTTGCGGGCAAGCGGGTCAGCCCCTGCCCTCAGCAGCGCCTCCACGACGCCCGCCTCGCCATTGCCCGCTGCATACATCAGCGGGCGAACGCCATAGCCGATCTTCGCTTCCTTGTCCGCACCAGCTTCGATGAGCGCGTCGACCACGTCGGGATAGCCACGGTCCTCGTCGGCGTTGTAGCAGCCGTAGAAGAGCGGCGTGAAACCGCGCTCGTCGGCCACGTTCACCTGCGCACCCGCCGCCAGCAGGGCGACGACGACCGCGCGCTGGCCCTGGCCGGCCGCCAGCATGAGCGGCGTCACGCCGCCTTCGCCGCGCGCGTTCACCGACTCCGGCCTCGCGAGGCGAGCGGCGGCCTCGGCATCGCCCGCCCGTATTGCATCCAGCAGTTCCTGGGCCATGTTTTCCATCCCAACTCGCGTCCGATGCACTGACGAAGGATGCTACCAGCCCGCTGTCGGTGGCGATCAGCGCCGGCGCCTGAAGGCGACCAGTCCGACGATCGTCACCATCGCAAAGGCAGCCCCCGCGTAGAAGGTGAACGCCGAGCCCATGTTGTCCCACAACAGGCCGGCGATGACGCTCGACGCCAGCATTGCCACGCCGCTGAGCAGATTGAACAGGCCGTACGCGGTGCCCCGCAAGTCGTCGGGCGCGTTATCGGCCACCATCGCCGCGAGAAGGCCCTGGGTCATGCCCATGTGCATGCCCCACAGGGCCACGCCGGCCAGCAGCACACGCCAGTCGCCCGCCACGGCGATCACGAGATCCGAAGCCACCAGCACGGCCAGGCCGATCGCGAGAAGCTTCTGGTGGCTCATCGTATCCGCGAGCCTGCCGAACGGATACGAGGTCGCGGCATACACGATGTTCATGGCCACCATGACCAGGGGCACCCACGACGCAGCGATACCGACCTGCTGCGCCCTCAACACGAGGAACGCCTCGCTGAATCGGGCCAGCGTGAAGACGGCGCCGATGGCGACCACCCGCCAGTAAGCACGGCTCAGCCGTGCGAGGGCGGCGCGGCGGATCGGGCTCACCAGGCGCGCGCTCGAGGCGCGCGGCGCCTCGCGAATGCCGGCCATGAGCAGGACCACTGCCAAGACGCCCGGAATCACGGCGACCCAGAAGACCGCACGAAAATCGCCGGCCCAGGCGATCATCAACGCGGTCGCCAGCAGCGGGCCGACGAAGGCACCGACCGTGTCGAGCGACTGCCGCAGCCCGAATGCGGCACCACGCAATCCGGGCGGCGCGATGTCGGCGACCAGTGCGTCGCGCGGCGCGCCGCGAATGCCCTTGCCGACGCGATCGACGAATCTCGCCGCCACCACGGCACCGGCACCGCTGGCTATCGCAAAGACAGGCTTGGTGAAAGCGCCCATCGCGTAACCCAGAACGGCAAGGCCCTTGCGCCGGCCGAGGTAGTCGCTGAGCGCACCCGAGAACACCTTGGAGACGAGCGCCGCCGACTCGGCAACGCCCTCGATGACGCCCACGGCCAGCACGCTGACACCGAGCGTGCCGACGAGGAACATCGGCAGCAGGCTATGGATCATTTCCGAAGAGATGTCCATCAGCATGCTCACGAAGCCGAGCACCCAGACGCCGGCGGGCAGGCGGCTGCGGCGATGCAATGGCGTCACCACGCCACGCCGAAAGCCCGCCGCAACTCGTCGATCCGCGTGTCATCCAGCGGCGCGGGCCGCGGATCGGCCATCAGCCACAGGCGTGCGGTTTCCTCGAGTTCCTCGAGCACCGCCATCGCCTCGGCGGGGCTGCGGTGCCACACGTTCGGCCCGAGGCGGTCGAGCATCACGGCGCGGATCGGCACGCCGCGCGCGGCCGCGCGGTCGATGCGCTCGGCCACCGCTTCGGCCACGAGGGGGTCGCCGGGCCGGTGGTAGGGGACGAGCGGCACATGGCCGACCTTCATCACGAAGTACGGCGTGATCGGCGGCACGATGTCGTCGACATGCCAGACGCCCTGTAGCGTGAGTGCCACCAGGTGCGTGCTGT
>JAOUIM010000256.1 GCA_029884035.1 Aquincola sp.
GCCGCGGCGCATCAACCTGCTCGCCGACCGCGCCATGCTCGGCGCCTACGCCGAGAGTGCGGCGCGGATCGACGAGCGCATCGTCGACAAGGCGGCTGCGGAAGTCTTCGGCACCGAGCGGCGGCTATCGATGCTGCGCAAGGCGGCGCCCTGGGGCGCCGGCATGGCCGCAGGTGCCGCGATCGCGGCCACGGTCGCACTGCTGGTGGTGAACTGGCCGCGCGAGCCCGCCAGCGTGGCGCCCGCCGCAACCGCGGATGCCAACTCTGCAGCGGCGGCGCCCGCGTCGGCCGCGGTGGCCGCCTCCGGGGTGGTTGCCGCCGCGGCGCCGGCCATGCAGACATCGAGCTCACCGATCTTCCTGACGGCCGCCGAGCTGGCGGCACGCCAGCCGGCGCTGCGCACCGAGATCGACGCCTGGCGCGAACTCGCCCCGCAATGGGGCATTGCACTGCCGGCGGATGCGCCCGATCCGTGCGCGGCAGCGCAGCGCGCGCAGTGGCAGTGCTTCAAGAGCGCCAACGGCGGGCTGCCACTGATCCGCCAGCTCGACCGGCCGGGATTCATCTCGCTGCGCGACGAGGCCGGGCGCACGCAGCATGCATTGCTGACCGGCCTGGATGCGCGCCACGCCACGCTGCGCCTGGGCCCCAACCAGCCGGCGCTGCAGGTCACACTGGTGTCGCTGGCCAATCTGTGGCCGGGCGACTTCGCGACCTACTGGCGCGCACCGGAGGGCTACAGCGGCGTCGTCACCGAGGGGATGCGCGGCCCGGTGGTGGACCAGCTTGGCGCGCAGCTGGCGGCCGCGCGCGGCGAGCCCGCCCCGACCGGTGCGTCGATCTTCGATGCCGAGATGCGCGCCCGCGTAATGGCGTTCCAGATCGCGCATGGCCTGCGGGCCGACGGCATCGCCGGCCCGACCACGTTCATGCAGCTGGCACGTGCCTCGGGGACGCAACTCGAACCACGATTGATCAACGGACCATGAGCACCGCACGTTCGTTTCGACATTGCCGGCGTGCCTGGGGGCCCGCATGAGCTACATCCTCGATGCGCTGAAGAAGGCGGATTCCGAACGCGCGCGCGAGCGCAGCGCGGTGCCCGGCCTCGATGCGCAACCCGAAGCGGCGCTGGGCGGTGACATGCGCCGCGGCAATGCGCCGTGGCGCGCGGTGGCGATCGGCAGCGTGCTGATGTTGGTGGCGTTCCTGGCGTGGTGGGGCCTCGGCCGCGAGGAGCCCGCAGTGACCGTGCCCGCCGTCGCGGCCCCGCCGCTCCCGGTGGCCGAGCCGGTCGCGACAGCGCCAGCGCCTGCTCCTGCCCCCGCGCCCCCGCCTGAGCCCGCAGCGATGCCATCTGGCGCGACCCCCGCCGCGCCAACCCCAACCTCAACGCCGCCAGCCGCAGTGCCACCGGTCGCGGCGGCAATGCCGCCGCCGTCGCCCGCCTCACGGCCAAGGCCCATCGCCCGCGCGCCGAGGGCTGTCCCTGCGGCCACGGCCGAGCCCTCCGTGACGGCGCGGGCCGCCAAGCCCTCGGCGTCGGCGGCTGTCGATGCGCGCTTGCCCACGCTTGCACAGCTGCCTGCCGAACTGCGCGCTGCGCTGCCGCCGTTGTCGATCAGCGGCGCGGTCTACGCGCCGCAGCCGGGCGCGCGGATGGTGTTCCTCAATGGCCAAGTGTTTCGCGAGGGCAGTGAAATCGCGGCGGGGCTGACCGTCGAACGCATCGGGTCGAGTGCCACGGTGTTGTCGTTCCGCGGCACGCGCTTCGAGTTGCGCCACTGAGCGCGGCACGGTCAGGCGATCGTCGCCAGCGCCTGTTCGTAAAGCGCGAGGTAGCGCCGTGCCGCCTCGTCCCAGCCGAAGTGCTGCTCCATGCCGCGCTGGCGCACCGCACGCCACTCGCGCGGCCGGCGCCACAGCGTGAACGCGCGGCGCAGCGCGCGCCGCAGGTCGTCGGCCTCGAAGCGTTCGAACATGAAGCCGGTGGCACGCCCGTCGGCGAGGTCCTCGATCGTGCAGTCGACCACCGTATCGGCGAGGCCGCCGGTTCGCCGCACCAGCGGCAGGCTGCCGTAGCGCAGCGCGTACATCTGCGTCAGGCCGCAAGGCTCGAAGCGCGAGGGCACGAGCGTCACGTCGCTGCCGGCGAAGACGCGATGCGAAAGCGCCTCGTCGTAGCCCTGGCGCAGCGTCACCTGTCGAGGGTGGCGGGCAGCGGCGGCGCGAAAGGCAGCCTCCAGCGCAGCATCGCCACTGCCCAGCACGACGAGCTGGCCGCCGCGCGCGACGAGCTCGTCGACGACCTCGACCACCAGCTGAAGGCCTTTCTGTTCGGTCAGCCGGCTGACCGCCGAGAACAGCGGTGCGCTGTCTCGCACCTCGAGCCCGCATTCGTCCTGCAGCGCGGCCTTGCACGCCGCCTTGCCGGCCATGCGGCGCACGCCGAAGCGTGCGGCGATCGACGCATCGGCCGCCGGGTCCCACACCGCATCGTCGACGCCGTTGAGGACGCCGCTGACATGAGCCGAACGCCCTCGCAGCAATCCGTCGAGCCCGGAGCCCAGTTCGACACCCTGGATCTCGCGTGCGTAGGTCGGGCTCACGGTGGTGATGCGATCGGCGTAGTGCAGCGCGGCCTTCATGAACGACAGCTGGCCATGGAATTCCAAGCCTTCGAGCGACCACGCCTCGGGGGGCAGGCCGAGTTCGTTGAAGTCGCCGCGCGTGAACAGGCCCTGGAAAGCGAGGTTGTGGATCGTGAACACGGACGCCGCGCGCGACTTCGCCGCACGTCGCGCAAACGCGAGGTAGGCACAAGCCAGGCCGGCATGCCAGTCATGCCCATGCACCACGTCGGGCGCCCACTGCGCGTCGAGCCCCTCGGCCAGCCGCGAGGCGGCCAACCCCAGCAGGGCGAAGCGGCGGTGGTTGTCGATGAAGGCATGGCCGCTGCCATCACCGTACGGCGTGCCGGCACGTGCGTACAAGGCGTCGTGGCGCAGCAGGATCACCGGCACGTCGGCCAACGTGGGCGCGTCGAGCGTGCCTTCGAGCAGCTCGGCCCTGGCGCCGCCGTGAGCCTGCCATGGCGGCTGCACCGTGCCGACGCGACGCGCCTCGCGCTGCACAGCAAGCAGCGCCGGCAGGCCGGGCAGGAGCACGCGCGCATCGGCGCCGCAGCGCCGCAGCGCCGCTGGCAGCGCGCCGATCACATCGGCCAGACCGCCGGTCTTGACGAAGGGATGGATCTCGGCGCCGACGTGCAGGACGCGCATCACGCCGCGGATTCGAGGCGCGCGAGCATCTCTCGCGTGATGAGCACGACCCCGCGTTCGGTGCGCTCGAAACGCTTCGCGTCGAGCGCCGCGTCCTCGCCCACCACCAGCCCTTCGGGCAGCTTGCAGCCGCGGTCGAGCACCACGTTCTTGAGTCGGCAGTGCCGGTTGACTCGAACCCCGGGCAGGATGACCGCCGAATCGACGTGGCAGAACGAACTGATGCGCACGTTGGAGAAGAGCACCGAGTTCAGCACCTCTGAGCCGCTGACGATGCAGCCACCCGAGACCATGGTGTTGACCACCAGCCCATGCTTGCCGTCGGCGTCGGGGATGAACTTGGCCGGTGGCAGCTGGCGCTGGTAGGTCCAGATCGGCCAGTCGGTGTCGTAGATGTCGAGCTCCGGATTGATCGACGCGAGATCGAGGTTCGCGGCCCAGAAGGCATCGATCGTGCCGACGTCGCGCCAGTACGGAGGCGAACCGTTCGGGTTGCGAATGCAGCTCATCGAGAACGGGTGCGCGAGCGCGCGTCCGTCGGCTACGGTGCGCGGGATCACGTCCTTGCCGAAGTCGTGGGAGGACCCAGGGTTGGCCAGATCCTCCTCGAGCACCTTGTACATGTACGCTGCATCGAAGATGTAGATGCCCATGCTCGCCAGTGCCGTATCCGGGCGTCCCGGCATGGCCGGCGGATCGGCCGGCTTCTCGAGGAAGCTCGTGATGCGGCGCTGCTCGTCGATCGCGATCACGCCGAACGCGGTGGCATCCTGGCGCGGCACCTCGATGCAACCGACGGTGCACGAGGCACCGCTTTGCACGTGATCGGCCAGCATCAGCGAGTAGTCCATCTTGTAGACATGGTCGCCGGCCAGGATCACGATGTAGTCCGGGTGAGAGCTCTGGATGATGTCGATGTTCTGGTAGACCGCGTCGGCAGTGCCGCGATACCAGTGTTCCTCGTCGACGCGCTGCTGCGCGGGCAGCAGATCAACCATCTCGTTCATCTCGCCGCGCAGGAAGCTCCAGCCGCGCTGCAGGTGGCGAAGCAGCGAGTGGCTCTTGTACTGCGTGACGACGCCGATCCGGCGCATGCCGGAGTTCACGCAGTTCGACAGCGCGAAGTCGACGATGCGGAACTTGCCTCCGAAATACACGGCCGGCTTGGCGCGCTTGTCGGTCAGCTGCTTCAGCCGCGAGCCGCGCCCGCCGGCCAGCACGAGGGCCACCGTGCGGCGGACCAGCTGGTAGGGCGCTTGCTGCGCGGCGGCGACGGTGGGCTTGTTGTCCATGGCGCTCGGCCCTCCTCGGTTTCGCCACATTCTGCGCCAAGTGCCGTCGACGCAGCAGCGCGCTGGACGGCTACGATGGCATCTTGATCCACCAACCAGGAGCGCACTCATGGGTCTGATGTCGTTCATCAAGGAAGCGGGCGAAAAGTTGTTCGGAACCGGCCAGGCCAAGGCGGCCGAAGCGGCGGTCAAATCAGCGCCCACGCCCGACAACGTGGCCGCGCTGAGCGCGGCCGCGGGCAAGGCGATTGCCGATTACATCGGCACCCAGGGGCTTGCGGTCAGCGGGCTTTCCGTCGGGTTCGACGCGCCAAGCTCGACGGTCACCGTCTCCGGCGTTGTCGCCGATCAGGCCACGAAGGAGAAGGTGCTGCTGTGCTGCGGCAACGTGTCCGGCGTCGGTGCGGTCAACGACATGCTGACGGTCAGCGCACCCCAGCCCGAGTCCCAATGGCACACGGTGGTCAGCGGCGACAACCTGTCCAAGATCGCCAAGAAGTTCTACGGCGACCCGAACAAGTATCCGATGATCTTCGAGGCCAACAAGCCGATGCTCAAGCATCCGGACAAGATCTATCCGGGGCAGTTGCTGCGCATTCCGCCATTGTGATCATCGTCCGGCGATGGGGCCTGTCCACCGCCGGGCGTCTGGTTCGTTATGGAGGTCATCCTCAGGGCTGCGGCAAAGGAACACGCGATGAGACGAATTCTGGACGGGTTGCTTTGCGCGACAAGCGTGCTTGTGCTGTCGGTCGCCGTGCTTGCCGTGGGATCAGCGCGTGCGCAGGTCCCGGGACCGCAAGCGCAGTCTCCCGTGAGGAGTACGACCGACCCCGGCAATCGAGCCGCCGCCGACAAGGTCATCCAGGCGCAGCGTGAGGGCATGGGGTGGGCCGCGCCGGTGATGCCCAAGGACGCAAAGTCGCGTTCCGACTACCAGGCCGGCTATGAGGACGGCCTCAACGACACCAATCGTGTCGAATACCGAAACAACCGCCCGTACGGCGACGGCCAGCGTGCCGGGCGTGCCAAGCGCGACGCGTTGCGCTCGGCGCCGAACGGCTCGGACCGACTGCTTGGTTACCGCGATGGCTACAACGGCCGTCGCTCCCGCGATGGGGACCGGCGCAACCGTGCCTATGAAGACGCCTATCGCGCCGGCCACTCCGA
>JAOUIM010000257.1 GCA_029884035.1 Aquincola sp.
CGAAGGACGGCTCGCGGTTCTCGCAGGTGTCGAAGTACGTGTACACCGAGGGGCCCAACGCGGGGCAAGGCGGGTACTGCGTGGGCACCGCCAGGCGCCGCTGATCACGCGCAGTCGGTGTAGGAACTCAGCTCGAATGCACCCCGCCGCGCACGCGACGGGCCTCAGGCCTTGGGCAACGTGACGCCGGTCTGGCCCTGGTACTTCCCGCCGCGATCCTTGTACGAGGTCTCGCAGACCTCGTCGCTCTCGAAGAACAGCACCTGCGCGCAGCCCTCGCCGGCATAGATCTTGGCGGGCAGCGGGGTGGTGTTGCTGAATTCGAGCGTGACATAACCTTCCCATTCCGGCTCGAATGGCGTGACGTTGACGATGATCCCGCAGCGCGCGTAGGTGCTCTTGCCCAGGCAGATCGTCAGCACGTTGCGCGGGATCCGGAAGTACTCGATCGTGCGCGCCAGCGCAAAGCTGTTGGGCGGAATGATGCAGACATCCTTGTTGATGTCGACGAAGCTGTTCTCGTCGAAGTTCTTCGGGTCGACCACCGTGCTGTGGATGTTGGTGAACACCTTGAACTCGGGTGCACATCGGATGTCGTATCCGTAACTGCTGGTGCCATAGCTGACGATCTTGTGTCCGTCGGCGGCCTGGCGCACCTGGCCAGGTTCGAACGGCTCGATCATTCGGTGCTCGGCTGCCATGCGGCGGATCCACTTGTCGCTCTTGATCGTCATGGTGGAATTGTAGGCACGCCATCACGTCACGCCGGGGCGTGTCCGGCGTACCATTGCCGCCGTCGTCCCGACGGAGAACGCCATGAGTGCAGCCACCGACCTGATGGCCCAGTACGCCGCGTACCACCGCGACCGCCGCAATATCGCCACGCACTTCGTCGGCATCCCGATCATCGTGTTCGCCGTTGGTGGCCTGCTGGCCCGCCCGGAAGTCGCCGTGGGTGGATGGCCTTTCACGCCGGCATCGCTGGTGTGGGCGCTCGCGGCAGTGTGGTACCTGACGCGCGGCAACCTCGCCCTCGGCGTGGCCACCTGCCTGGTCAACCTGGTGCTGGTGATGGCTGCGGCGCCGCTCGGTTTCCTGTCCACGGCGGCATGGCTCGGCTGGAGCGTGGGTGCGTTCGTCGTCGGCTGGGTGATCCAGTTCATCGGTCACTACTACGAGGGCAAGAAGCCGGCCTTCATGGATGACCTGCGAGGCCTGCTGATCGGTCCGATGTTCGTCACTGCCGAGGCCCTGTTCGCTCTCGGCTGGGGCAAGGCGTTGCTCGCCGAGATCGAATCGCGCGTCGGTCCGACCCACCTGCGCGACCTGCATGCGCCAGCAACGCGCTAGATGTCGCCCCGCCCTGCGCTGCAGCCTGAAGTCGCGCGTGCATTGACTACCCGATCGACACCCTCGAAGCCGCCGGGCGCGGTGTGGGTGATGGGTGCTGGCAGCCTCGGCTGCTTCATCGGCGGGTCGTTGCAGGCGGCCGGCGTGCCGGTGCACTTCATCGGCCGGCCGCGGGTACTCAGTGCCCTGCGAGCGACGGGCCTGACCCTGACCGATCTGGACGGGCGGCGGGTGCACCTCGCGCCGCAGCAGCTGTCTCTGGCCGATGCGCCTTCGCGCTCCGATGCCCGGCCGAGCCCCGCGCTTGTGCTGCTGTGCGTCAAGAGCGGCAGCACGCGCGAGGTGGCCGCGTCGCTCGATGCCGTGCTCGAGCCCCGCACGCTGCTGCTGTCTCTGCAGAACGGGGTCAGCAATGCCAGTGTGGCGCAACAGGCGGCACCCTCGATGCGCGCGCTGGCAGGTGTGGTGTCGTTCAACGTCGCGGAACAGGGTCCGGGGCACTTCCACCGTGGCACGTCGGGTCAGCTGGCTGCCGCACGCCACGGCGCGCTCGAGGCGTGGTTGCCCTGGTTCGAGCGCGCGCACCTGCCGCTCGCCCTGCACACCGACATGCAAAGCGTGCAGTGGGCCAAGCTGCTGCTCAACCTGAACAATGCCGTCAATGCGCTGTCGGGTCTGCCGCTGCGCGAGCAACTGCTCGAGCGCGGCTACCGCCGCGTGCTGGCCGGCCTGCAGGCCGAGGCTCTGGCGGTGCTCGACGCGGCGGACATCGTGCCGGCGAAGCTGACGCCCGTGCCGGCGCACTGGCTGCCGACAGTGCTGCGCCTTCCGACGCCGCTGTTCAAGCGCGTGGCCGCCCGCATGCTGCGCGTGGACGCCAGCGCCCGCTCCAGCATGGCCGACGATCTGCGGCGCGACCGCCCGACCGAAATCGACGCACTGTGCGGCGAGGTCGTCCGGCTCGCCACACGCGTGGGCAGCGAGGCGCCGGCCAATGCGCGCATTGCCGCTCTGGTTCGCACTTGGCCGCAGCGGCGGCAGCCCTACGGTCCGCTGGAGCTGCTGCGCGCGCTGGGTCTGTAGGCCCGATCGACGATCAGCCGCTGACGACGTGCACCGGCGGGCGCGCCGGTTCGGGTTCGGCGTCGAAGCGGTCGAAGCCGCAATAGCAGATGAAATGGCGCTGGCTGGCGCGACCGAAAAGGGTCATGCCCAGCCGGGTGGCCAACTCGTAGCCCATCTGGGTGACCCCATTGCGCGAGATCACGATCGGCACACCGAGCTGCGCTGCCTTGGTCACCATCTCGCTGGTGAGCCGACCGGTCGTGTAGAACACCTTGTCGCCGCCCTGGCCGAGCGACGAACCGCTGTTCATCCACATCCAGCCGGCAATCGTGTCGATCGCGTTGTGGCGGCCCACGTCCTCGACGAAGGTCAGCATCTCGGTGCCGCGGAACAGCGCGCAGCCGTGCACCGAGCCGGCTCGGCGGTGCACGCTGTCGGTCCTGCGCATGGCTTCGTTGAGCACCTGCAGCGTCGACTGGCGAATGCGTGCGGTCGCGGCCGGCGGCAAGCGCACGCTGTCGATCTGGTCCATCAGCGTGCCGAACATCGTGCCTTGCCCGCAGCCGGTGGTGACGATCCGTCGCGCCGTGCGCGCGTCGATGTCAGGGCCACCGCCGAAGGTCTTGACCGCAGCGGCGCCGACGTCCCAGTCGACGGTGACCGACTCGACGTCGTCGAGCGATTCGACGAGCTGCTGGTTGCGCAGGTAACCGAGCACCAGCAGTTCCGGCGCCGCACCGAGCGTCATCAGCGTGACGATCTCGCGCTTGTCGACATAGATCGTCAGCGGACGTTCGTTCGGGATGTGCATCGTCCGGCGCTGGCCGAACTCGTCTTGCACCTCGACTTCACGCGTGAGCATTGCCGTCGCCTGCGTCAGGCGCGGCAACGGTCGGGCGTGGTGAAGCGGCAGCATCGGCACAGGGACAGTCTACGCGCCGTGCGCAGACGCCCGCAGGGATCAGGTCTTCTTCGCCGGCGCAGCCTTGGCGGCCGGGGCTGCCGGTGGCGCTGCGCCGAACGGGCCCGGATCGGCGCAAGGCGGCGTCTCCGTGGGCGGCTTCACCGTCTTGCCCGCTTTCTTGGCGTCGGCCATGTACTTGGCGGCGACGCGATCCATCGACCTGCACAGTTCGTATGCGGCGACCTTGCCGCCATGAGCCGCCTTGGCCGCCGCTTCGGCGGCCTTGGCCTTCGCATCGTCTGATGGCGGCGGCAGCTTGGCGAAGGCGGCGGTGAAGGCCAGGGCCAGGATCGACAGGGTGACAGTGCGCTTCATGCGGACTCCCTTGGGTGCTCGTTGGTTTCAGGCGGGCTTGACAACGCCGGGCGCACTCTGGCCCGACCGTTGTGCCGGGATCTTGCCGGCGCGGACGTCATCGGCCCAATACTCGTGGTGCTCGCGGGCCCAGGCCTCGTCGACATAGCCGGTGCGCATGGCGCTGTAGGCCCCCTTCATCCCGATCGTGCCCATGTAGATGTGGCCGAGGAACATGGCCGTCATCACTACCGCCGCGGCGCTGTGAATCATGTGGGCAATCTGCATCTCACCACGGGTGAAGACGAACCCGGGGACGAGCTTGTCGAGGAACAGTCCCGAGCCGACGACGATCAGGCCGAGCGTGAGCACGCCGCCCCAAAACAGCAACTTCTCTCCTGCATTGAAGCGATTGGACGGAGCCTCGGCACCTCCGAACATGCCGCCGCCACGCAAGAGCCAGTTCAGGTCACCCCGCTGAGGGAAGTTGTCGCGAACGTAGGTCAGGATAACGATCACGAGCGAGACTGCGAAAACCGGGCCGGCAAAATTGTGCGCTGTCTTCAGCGCATAGGTCAGCCAACCGAACAGCGTGACGCCGATCACCGGCAGCAGGAAGAACTTGCCGAAGGCCATCACGAGCCCGGAGATGGCCAGGATCGTGAATGCGATGGCGTTGGCCCAATGTGCGGCGCGCTCGAACGGCGTGAAGCGCTCGATCTTGCGGCCCGTGTCGGCGACATGGCCGCCGAGGCTACCCCTGCGCCAGTAGAACAGCGCGATCGCCAGAGCCACGATACCGATCAGCGCACCGCCGTAGGGAATGATCACCTCGTTGCGCACCTGGCGCCACGCCTCGCCGGCGGTGGTGAAGGTCGAACCCGGGTAGTCGACGAAAGGCTGGATCAGCGTGCCCTTCTCGGCGCCAGGCAGGCTCGTGATGCCCTGCTGCTCCTTCACAGCGCGCCAGAACGGCGCGTTGTTGCCGGGTTGGCTCTTCGCGCGCTGGGCGTTGGTCTCGTCGGGCTTGGGTTCGGCCGGCGCAACAAAACCGGCAGGCGGGCCCGCCACCTTGGACTCGGGCTGTGCCGCGGGGGCTGCAGCCTGGGCCTGCAGTGCTAGGGGTACGGCCAGCGCGACGGCCGCAATCAACCGGTGCATCCAACGTTGCATGGGGAACACCCTTTCGCTGGCAGCCGTCACTGCGGCTTGGCGTCCGCCGCCACGGCGGCGCTGCGGTTGTACTCGTTCTGCCCCTGCTGGGCGCGCGTCTTCATCTGCGCCTCCCAGCTGTCCTTGTCGCCGGCTTTCCAGCCATCGGCGACATACGGATCGTTGGGCGCACCCTGCCAGGCCTTCGCGTCGGACTTCTTGACCGACGACTGGCCAGCGGTCTGCGCCTTATCGCCGCAACCGGCCAGGGGAACCGCGATCGCCGCTGTCATCAGCAGCGCCAGAGTGCCGCGCGCGATCATGACTTTGCTCCCGTGGGCTTGCCGTAGGCGGTGCCCCAGCCCCAGACTTCGCTGCCCTTGCCACGCTGCAGGACGCGGGTGCGGAAGATGTCGGACACGATGTCGCCATCCCCGCCGAGCAGCGCCTTGGTCGAACACATCTCGGCGCAGGCCGGCAGCTTGCCCTCGGCAAGCCGGTTGCGCCCGTACTTTTCGAACTCGGCCGCCGACCCGTTGACCTCCGGGCCGCCGGCGCAGAACGTGCATTTGTCCATCTTGCCGCGCAGACCGAAGGTACCGTTGGTCGGGAACTGCGGCGCGCCGAACGGGCATGCGTAAGAGCAATAGCCACAGCCGATGCACACGTCCTTGTCGTGCAGCACCACACCCTCGTCGGTGCGGTAGAAGCAGTCGACCGGGCACACCGCCATGCAAGGTGCATCGCTGCAGTGCATGCAGGCCACCGAGATCGAACGCTCGCCGGGCACACCGTCGCTGAGCGTGACGACCCGGCGGCGATTCACGCCCCAGGGGACGTCGTGCTCGGCCTTGCAGGCGGTGACGCAGCCATTGCACTCGA
>JAOUIM010000258.1 GCA_029884035.1 Aquincola sp.
GATGCCCCCGGCTGCAAGGCAGGCCCAGACCTGTCGGCCTCAACCACATTGTCGAAAGGACAACCATGAAGCAGATCCTCATGGCGGGCATGCTGATGACCTCGATGGTCTTCGCCGGCGCCGCGATGGCGCAGAAGAGTGCAGCCGACGGCATCGCGGAGTACCGCAAGATGCTCGAGGACGGCAACCCGGCCGAACTGTACGAAGCCAAGGGCGCTGAGCTCTGGAAGAAGAAGCGGGGGCCGAAAAACGAATCACTGGAGCGTTGCGACCTCGGCCTGGGTCCCGGCGTCGTCAAGGGCGCCTGGGTGCAGTTGCCGCGCTGGTTTGCCGACACCCAGCGCGTGCAGGATCTGGAGTCTCGCCTGCTGACCTGCATGGAAACCCTGCAGGGATTCAATGCGGCCGAGATCGCCAAGACGTCTTTCGACCGCGGCGAACAGGAAACGATCGAGTCGCTCGCGGCATGGATTTCGGCGTCTTCGCGCGGGCAGAAGATCAGCCTGCCGCAAGGCCACGCCGAAGAGCGACGCATGTACGAGCTGGGCAAACGCGCGTTCTTCTTCCGCGGCGGACCGATGGACTTCTCGTGCGCGACATGCCACGGCGTCGACGGCCAGCGCGTGCGCTTGCAGGATCTGCCCAACCTGACGAAGAACCCCGGTGACGGCATCGGCTTCGCCGCCTGGCCGGCCTACCGGGTGTCCAGCGGCAACCTGTGGACGATGCAGCGGCGCCTGAACGACTGCTACCGGCAGCAGCGCTTCCCGTATCCAGGCTTTGCGTCGGACGTGACCATCGCGCTGGGTGTCTACATGGGCGTCAATGCCAGGGGCGCCGAGTCCATCGCCCCCGCGCTCAAGCGCTGACCGACTGGAGCCACCACCATGCAACACAAGCACCTCATCGTCGGCGCGGTCTCTGCCGTGGCGGTTCTCGTTGCCGCCGGCTGCGCCGGCATGCCTTCGTCCGACGACCTGGATCGCGAGGCCATGGCCATGCTCAAGTCCTCGTTCACCGAGCGCGGGATTGCCAAGATGGACCGCCTCGAACAGGACATCGGGCAAAAGGCTTGCTCGTCGGCGACGCCGCCGCCGGAGGCCATGGCCAAGCGCATCGAGGCCGAGGCCCTGGCGACCATCAAATACCCGTCGGACGGCAAGTACATCGGCCAGTGGCAGGACGGCGAGAAGCTGGCGCAGAACGGGCGTGGCATGAGCTGGAGCGACGCGAGTGCCCAACCCAGTGCGAACGGCGGCAGCTGCTACAACTGCCACCAGATCAGCAAGCAGGAACTGTCCTACGGCACGATCGGGCCGAGCCTGTACAACTACGGCAAGCTGCGCGGCGTCAAGGACCTCAACGACGCGGCGTCGAACCCGATCGTCAAGTACACCTGGGCCAAGATCTGGAACAGCAAGGCCTTCGCCGCTTGTTCCAACATGCCCCGCTTCGGCCACCGACAGCTGTTGGACGAAGAGCAGATCCGCGACGTCATGGCCTTGCTGCTCGATCCGAAGTCGCCGGTCAACCAGTAACGATCGCGTCATCGACCCGCACACGCCGCGGGTTGATTTTCCGGTCACATATCGATGCTTGCACAAGCATGAATCTTTCGAAGCGCGAGTTCATGCAGGTGCTCGGTGCAGCATCGGCAGCCGGCATGGGGCTCGTGCGCTATGCCGATGCGGATGCGGCAACGGCACAGCAGGGTCTGTACGACGTCGCGCCCTTCGGCAACGTTTCCTTTCTGCACATGACCGACTGCCACGCGCAGTTGAAGCCAGTTCGTTTTCGCGAACCGAGCGTCAACCTCGGCATCGGCGCGATGCAGGGCCAGTGGCCGCACCGGGTCGGCGAGTCGCTGTTGCAGGCGGCCGGCATGCGGCCGGGCGGCGCGCTGGCACATGCCTTCACCTACCTGGACTTCGACGCGGCGGCGCGCCGATATGGCAAGGTCGGCGGCTTTGCGCACCTGGCCACGCTGGTCAAGCAACTCAAGGCGGGCCGCCCCGGTGCGCTGCTGCTCGATGGCGGAGACACCTGGCAAGGTTCGGCCACCTCGCTGTGGACCAATGCACAGGATATGGTCGATGCCTGTCTCGCGCTGGGGGTGGACGTGATGACCGGCCACTGGGAATTCACGTACGGCATGGAGCGCGTGAAGGAAATCGTCGACAAGGATTTCAAGGGCAAGGTCGAGTTCCTCGCGCAGAACGTCAAGACCACCGATTTCGGCGATCCGGTGTTCAAGCCCTATGCGCTGCGTGAGATCAACGGTGTGCCCTGCGCCATCATCGGCCAGGCGTTTCCGTACACGCCGATCGCCAATCCACGATACCTGGTGGCGGACTGGAGCTTCGGCGTGCAGGACGAGAACCTGCAGAAGGTGGTCGACGAGGCTCGCGGCAAGGGCGCCCAGGTGGTCGTCGTGTTGTCGCACAACGGCATGGATGTCGACTTGAAGATGGCCTCGCGCGTCACCGGCGTGGATGCCATCTTCGGCGGCCACACGCACGACGGCGTGCCGGTGGCCGTGCCGGTGGGCAACGCCGGTGGCAAGACGCTGGTCACCAACGCCGGCAGCAACGGCAAGTTCCTCGGCGTGATGGATTTCGACGTCAAGGGCGGCCGCGTCGTCGACTTCCGCTACCGGCTGCTGCCCGTCTTTGCCAACCAGCTGAAGGCCGACCCGGCGATGGCCGCGCTGATCAACAAGGTGCGCGCGCCCTACGAGGCCAGGCTGGCAGAGAAGCTGGCCGTTACCGACGGGCTGCTCTATCGCCGGGGCAACTTCAACGGCTCGTGGGATCAGCTGATCTGCGACGCGCTGATGGAAGTGCAGGGCGCCGACATCGCGTTCTCACCCGGCTTCCGGTGGGGCACGACGCTGCTGCCGGGCGACGCCATCACGCGCGAGCTGATGATGGATCAGCTGGCCATCACCTACCCCTATGCCACGGTCAACGAGATGACCGGCGAGACGATCAAGACGATCCTCGAGGACGTGGCCGACAATCTGTTCAACCCCGATCCCTATTACCAGCAGGGTGGTGACATGGTGCGCGTGGGCGGCCTGGCCTACACCTGCGATCCGGTCGCCCGAATGGGCAGCCGCATCAGCGACATGCGACTGGCGGGCAAGCCGATCGAGGCCGGCAAGAAGTACAAGGTCGCGGGCTGGGCGCCGGTGGCCGAAGAGGCGCGCACGGCGCCGGGCAACCGGCCGGTGTGGGAGCTGGTCGAGTCCTGGCTGAAAGCGCAGGGCGGGCGCGTCAAGCCTCGACGCATCAACACGCCGCGCCTGGTGGGAGTGGCGCGCAATCCAGGTATCAGTGCGTGAGGGCGCACGCCGCATGATGGATCCAGGACACATGCATCCACGAAGGAGCCGCACCATGACGATCGCAAGGTTTGCTGCCGCTGCGCTGTTGTGTGTCGTGGCGTCCACGGGCTGGGCGCAGGACCGCGTCGTCTATCACTTCGACGATACGGTGGCGCAGGGCCTGAAGGGGCTGCGCAGCCTGCGCAACCATCTGGACGTCGATCCGAACGCGAAGATCGTCGCGGTTGCCCTTGCCGATGGTGTCGACATGCTGATGGAAGGTGCCAAGGCGGCCAACGGCACCGAATTCGCGCCGCTGATCTCGGCGCTCGTCGCGCGCGGGATGACCTTCGAGATCTGCGAGCTCACCTTGACCGCCCGCGGCCTCAAGAAGGATCAATTCGTGCTTGACGCCAGCTACACGACCTCCGGCGTGGTGCGCATCGCCAAGCTGCAAGGGCAGGGTTATGCGTACATCAAGCCCTGAGGCGCGGACAGGGACTCGAATTCCGATTCACAGGTGTTCACGATGAAGAACTGGCTCGCTGCACTTGCTGTTGCGTTTGTCGCCATGGTGTCCAGCGCCCCGTGGGCACAGACCACCGCGTCGACGCCAGCGGCGTCGGCTCCCAAGTACCGCGTGATCTTCCAGGTCAGCAATCCCGACCCACGTGGCTGGAACCAGGCACTGAACAACAGCCTGGCGCTGACCAAGAATGCGGGACGGGGCAACGTCCAGATCCGCATCGTCGCCAACGGCATGGGCATCGGCATGCTCAAGGAGAACTCGCCGTCGGCCAAGCTGGTTGCCGCGGCGATCGCCAACGGCGTCACGGTGCTGGCCTGCGGCGAGACGATGAAAGCCCTGTTGCTCGAGAAGGACGACATGTTGCCCGACATCGGCTACGTGCCCGGCGGCATCATCGAAATCCTCGACCGGCAGAGCGAAGGCTGGCGATACATCAAGGCGGACTGATTTCTCAGGAGAAACGCAAATGAAACGACGAATTGCCCTTCTTTCGGCTGCAGGTGCGGCCGTGGTGGCCACCGAAGCCGCCCAAGCGCAGGCGGCTTCGGGCGCCGGCATGGAACGCGTGGTGATCCAGGTCAGCACGCCGGAGCAGAAGCTCTGGAACCAGGCGATCAACTACATCGAAAACCTGCGCGAACTCTATGGCCCCGACAAGGTCGAGATCGAACTGGTCGCGCTGGGGCATGGCATCGGCGTGCTCAAGCTCGATTCGACGCAGGGCCCGCGCGTGGCCGACGCGGTGAAGGCTGGTGTGCACATCAGCGCCTGCCAGGTCACGATGCGGCGCCAGAAGCTCAAGCCGGAAGACATGTTGCCCAACATCGGCTATGTGCCCGCCGGTCTGGGCCAGATCATCAAGCGTCAGCGCGAAGGCTGGTCGTACATCAGCGGCTGAGTTTGGGTGCAGGCGCAATGGTGACTTGTCGAACGGGATCGCCCTTTTCGGCATGTCTTTCGCTTTAGTGACGTGACCACGCGTCAATCAACGATGCTCGAGGTGCCAGCCCGAACCGCTGGTCTGCACGGGGTCCGGAGGGTACTGAGCCGATTCACGCTCGCTTGGGTGTGCACCTGGAGCGGCGCGGCTGCGGCCGCGCCGCATGTGCAGGCACTGCAGGTCGCCGAGGGCGTGTGGCTCGCGCAAGGCGAGGCGGCGATGGGCTCGGCGGCCAACCGCAACTTCATCTCCAATGCGGGCTTCGTCGTCACGGGCGACGGCGTGGTGGTGATCGATGCCCTCGGCTCACCGCCGCTGGCCGACGAGCTCATTGAAGAGATTCAGCGCGTCACGCCGCAACCGATCCGCCACGTCATCGTGACGCACTACCACGCCGACCACGTCTATGGCCTGCAGGCGTTCAAGGCGCTCGGCGCCACCGTGATCGCCAACGCGCACGGCCGCGAGTACCTTTACTCCGACACGGCACAGCTGCGCCTGCAGGCCAGCCGCGAAGATCTGTTCCCCTGGATCGACGAGACCACTCGCCTGGTGCCCGCCGACCGTTGGCTTGAGGATGAGGACCTGGTGCTGCATGTGGGTGCCATCGACTTTCGTATTCAGCACGTCGGCCCGGCGCACACGGCCGAGGACGTCGTCGTGCAGATCCCGCAGCTCGGCGTGCTGTTTGCCGGCGACGTGGTCTTTCGTGGCCGCATTCCTTATGTCGGCCATGCCGACAGCCGGCAATGGATCGATTCACTCGCGCGCCTGATCGAATTCAAGCCGCGGCTCGTGATTCCCGGCCACGGCCCCGCATCGACCGATGCCGTCGCCGACCTGCAGCTCACCCGCGACTACCTGGCGCATCTGCGCAAGACCATGG